>DASPOR010000203.1 GCA_035625915.1 Alphaproteobacteria bacterium
GCTGCCACTCGATGCCCGTGGCGGAAAGGCGCATCGATCCCTCGACGGGCGCACGGATGCCGGAGATGATGCTGGCTGCTTCCTCGTTCATTCCCATGTTTTCTCTCCTATAGATCCTTCACGAGACGCAGCGCGTCGAAGGTTGCCGCGCGCGTATTGCGTCCGGCTCGCACGCCTTCTCTCGTCCGAATTGCATAATTTGAACGAGCTGGGCCGCCTACTCAGTCTTGGCGTTAGCAATCATCACTATACAAACGTTTGGCACGACCGAGGGCGGAATTAAAATGAGCAGTGCCTTTCTTCCGTATCGTTCAGGGTCGGCGATATGGTCGTGGGCCACGCCGTGAACGAACCCTTCGTCGTCGCTTGCACAAGGGAGCGGGCGCGCACAGGATCGGCGTGGTCAGATTGGCCGTGACCAAAGACCGCCAACAAATTAGCATTCAACGTGATTGCGTATCCGGGGACAGTTCGTGGAGCCAACCTCTCATTCGGATGCCGAGGAAAGAGGCGGATGTGGCAGAGATTGAATTTTCGCCTCTCTAACGATCCCATTATTGGCAACCTGAAACCGTCCTATCTGTATTTGAATGGAGATCATGAATGTCATTCAAGGACTACCTGGATCAACACGTTGTAAGCGGTTTGAATCGGCCGGCCGGCCAAGCCACTGGACTTCCACCCGAACTTTATACAAGCGATGTATTTTTTGCCTACGAGCAAAAATATCTCTTTGCCCGTAGCTGGATCTTTGTGGCGACCATCGATGAATTGTCGGAGCCCGGCACTGCCGTGCCAGTACTGGTGGCTGGTCGTCCGATTTTGATTGTGAGCGATCGTGATGGCAAGATTCGCGCCTTCCACAATACCTGCAGCCATCGAGGAACGCTGCTTGTTGACGAGCCGTGTCATGGGCAATCGTGGCTTCGTTGTCCATACCACTCTTGGGTCTATTGGCTAGACGGAACTGTCAAGGCAACACCGAATATCGGTGGCCATGGCGTTCACTCGCACGCGGACCTCGATGTTTCGAAACATGGCCTCAAGCCGATTCGCTGCGAAACCTGGCATCGACTTATCTTTGTGAACTTGTGCAGCGACGGGCCTAGCCTCGCGGAATACGTAGCACCTCTTGCGGCCCGCTGGCCCATTGACTATGGCTGCTTGCGACTTGGTGGCATCAGATCGTTTGAGTTTAAGGCGAATTGGAAGCTCGTGATCGAAAACTTTTTGGAGAGCTATCATCTGCCCGCAATACATCCGGGCCTAAACAGCTATTCGCCAATGAAGGATCATTACAATATCTTCATCAGTCCGAATGCATTCGGTCAGGCTACAAAAAAGTTCGCGCCGAATACGTCGATCGATGGCAAATCAGTACCGGAGATTCCAAACTATCCGCCTCACTTGCACGGACATGGCGAGTATCCCGTGCTGTTCCCGAGTCTAATGCTCGGTGCGCAAGCGACTGAACTCTTCGCAATAACTTGCGAGCCGATTGGCCCTGAACTGACCCGCGAACGCTATTACCTCTTTTTTACTGAAGCGGCCATGACCGACGAATTGTCGGAAGTTCGAAATGGAATCCTCGATCGATGGTTTGAGGTAAACGTCGAAGACGTTGACGTTGTCGAACGCATGCAACAAGGCAGACATGGCGCCGCATGGAGCGGTGATGTGTTCGCTCCCGAGCTGGAGGCTTGCGTACATCATTTCGAGAAGCGTGTGGTCGCTACGATTCTCGAAGGACGAAGGGCCGCGAATGCTGCGGGACCCTGAGCGAATTTCGGATTCAAAGCACAGTCATGCGTTGCGCCCGACGAATAATTCCGGACTTCTCCAATCGTCCGGCCATGACGTTAATGAGAACGAACGATCAGACTCAGCGCGCTCACATGAGGTTGTCTAGCGTGTGGTATTCTGATTTGAAGTTCCTAAACGCGGATGCCACCAAAATGACAGGAACTTCAAATCCACCATACTAGGCATCTCTGATCATTCGTCTTTCATCCACGGGGTGCTCGATTCACCGCTTCTGGCGCAAAGCGGACATTGAATCGCCCGTGTAAGTGGGGCCTATTTATGAGTGTGCGACCTGGCTACCTGCGAGCAGGTGCACTTGTTTTCGGCTCAAGCCAAATCCACGCGCCGAAATCCGTTTGCGCAGATTTTGGGCCCCGCGAATTGACGGACCATCCGGCTGGCATTGATGTTGTTGAGTAGCCATTCGCCCTGCGAGCCCAGCAATCGCCGCAACGACACCCTTGACCTTGGCGCTGTCGTCGTCCGTACGGAAGGCGGCAGTGGAATAGAGCCCGAGGCTTATCAGATGCTGGGTGTAGTTGCGCGCATAGGCCGGACCGACCATGCCGCCTAGCGAGTGACCCGCGAAATGCGCCTTCTCGATGCCAAGCTCGGCCCGCAGCGCCTCCAGGTCCTCGACCAGGTCTTGGAGCGTGTAGGGTGGCTGAGGTTTGGGCGACAGGCCATGGCCGCGCAGGTCGTAGCTGATGCAGCGGAATTCTTTCTTGAGGTGCGGCACAAGCCCGGCGAAGGATGCCCGAGAGGCGCCGATGCCATGGATGAGGAACAGCGCGGGGCCTTCACCCTCGACCGAGTAAGCGGAATGAACCGCCCTTGCCATCTCACTTGTCCGGATATTTTTCGCGCATCGTCTCGTAGCCGACGACCCAGTCGTCCTTGTCGACCTCGGTGAAGAGGACATGAAAGGCCTCCGGCCTGCCGCCGCCGGCGCCGCGGATGAAGCCGTCGACGAGCTCCTTTGCGATCTTTTTCTTCTGATCAGGCGTACGGCCCTTGAGCATTTCGACTCGAATAGTGGGCACGATGTTCCTCCCGGGTTTCAGTTTAAGAACTGCCTTGTGATCACCTCGGCATAGGCGCCGTTCACATACGCGAGCGGCATGGCCTCACGGCTGCAAACTGCCTCGACGCCGCCGACTACCACTAGATGCGATCCGAAAGCAGCGATGTTGGCAAGACGGCACGAAAAGGCGCAAACGGAGGTCGCGAGGACCGGTCCGTGTGGATGGCCTCCCGCAGCAAGCGGGATTCCTGCGAACCGATCGGCTTCGGCCACCACGGATCGCCCAGCGAAGATCTCTGCCACGGCGTGGTCATCTTGGTCGAGTACGTTGATGCAGAATTGGCCGTTGCCTGTCACGAGGCTCGCGATCCGGCTCGCCGCCCGAAGGCAGACCAGCACGGCCGGCGGGTCGGCGGAGACTGACGAGAAGGCGCTCACCGTGGCACCATGACGTCCGAGGGGGCCATCGGTGGTGACGACGGTGACACTGTTGGCGACGCGCCGCATCGCCGCGATGAACGATATGCGATCTGCGGTCATGCGGCGATGACCTTCGCCGCTGAAGCCTTGCGGAAGTATGGCATCACGTCTTCGGCGAATTGACTCATCATGTCGAGGGTCATGGCCTCGTCCTGCCCGAAGTTGGAAGTTGTAATCACGTCGTCGATGCCGAGTTCCGCGTAAACCGAGAGCCGGTCGATCATTTCGTCGCGCTCGCAGATGAGTAGATTGGACGCAAGCTCTTCGAGCGTCTGGTTGCGGGGTAGCGGACTGACGATGCCCTGGTCGACGATGCCGGGCCCGCCGAACACGTTGTCGAAGCTCTTGTAGTAGGTATAGGCGCACTCAGCGATATGCTGGCGCTCCTTGTCATTGTGCACAAGGAACACACCGCGCTGCAGGCTAAGTCGCGTGTCGAGTAGGCGGTCCGCCGCCGCCTTGCCGCGCTGGAAGGCGTTGACCTGGTCCATAAGCTGCTGGTGGCTACCGCCGAGCGGTGTTGTCTGCACGTGATAGCCGGCCATCGCTGCAGCCTCGATGCCGGCGGGGTTCATCACCGCCACCATCAGCGGGATCGGATCTTCCGGCCGCGGCATGATCGTAAGCGCCTCAAAGGAGTAACGTGGGCTGTTCCAGGTAACGTCCTCCCGAGTGAGCAACACCTCAAGCAACTTGAGGTCTTCTTCGAACTGCGGCTTGGTCTGGCCGAAGGGAACGCCCATTCGTTCTGTCTCGAAGGCGAAGGCGCCTTTGCCCACGCCCAGCATCAGGCGACCTTCGCACAGGACCTGCGCCAGAGCCACCTCGCCTGCGAAGACGCGCATGTCGTGGAGTGGTAGCTGGCACACGGAAGTCACGAGTTTTATGCGGCTCGTGTGCGCCGCAATTTTTACCGCCATTTGCAGGGGTGCGGGAATCAGCAACAGGTTAACGAGATGGTGTTCCGGAATGCCCACACCGCGAAAGCCCAGCTTCTCCGCATGCAGCGCCTGCTGGATGACATTCCTATACAGTCGCTTGCCGCCCGTCCTCGGATCCAACATGTGGCTGGAAAGAAAGTGGATGAAGTCCATGAACTGCGCTCCCGAAATGGGTGCCAGGACATTGCCAGAGGCCCGTACTTTTGGAAAACAAATTATTTTTGTCATAATCTTCGAAATTCTCGAATTTACCTCGTGGACGTCAACGAATTCCGCGCTCATTTGGATGTTGGCGAGACCGGAAGCCTTTGCGGTCCTTCGTTTTGAACTCGTCACGGCGCGTTTGGTCCATACGTCCGAAATGCGCCATAAGCGGAAGTCATGACCATATTTTGCGTCGTCCGCTGTTCCTCCAAAAACAGACGCCCAAAAGCGACTCGAGCATTCCCGAAAGACGCCACGAGACGAAGGTGCCGCAGGGATGACGTAACTGACAGACCGCTGAGTTATCGTGATCGAGGAGGCAACCCGCGGCACTGCATTTAGATACAAAACGAAGAAAACCTTCGTTCGGTGTTTCATCCGCGGTGGCGTTTACTCGACGCCTTGATTGGCCAGATGGACCGGCCTACGATCGTCGCAAGTGCCGTAATCTGAATTTGATTTCCATGCTTCGACGAGTCCTTTCGTCAATTAAATAGGCAAGGTTCACCGATGCAAAACTCAACGACGAGCAAGGAACAGGAGTACCGATCGAGAGTCGAGCGTATCCGCGCCCATTTCAAGGAGCGGAAACTTGACGCCATTTTCGTCACCGATCCTCTCAACGTTGCTTATGTTTCCGCATTCTGGGAGTACGTCCCAATTCGCATGGAAGCGGTGTTGATCCCGCTCGATGGCGAATGCACGTTCATCGTCTCCAAGAATGAATACGAGTATGCCTGTAAGGTAAGTTGGATCGAGGACATACGGTATTACACCGAGTTTCCAGAAAGGGGCCGGCATCAAAATCCGATCGAGCTACTGACAGAGGTGATCCACGAGAAAAGATTGGAAAAGGCGGCAGTTGGTGTGGAGCGCCATTCCCTCCCACTTGGCGAAATGGATCGCATTTCTGCAGCTCTGCCGGCCGTACGATTCGGTGATGCTTCTCCGACGCTGACCAAGTGCCGGATGGTCAAATCACCGTACGAAGTTGACATGCTAAAGAAGGCCGGCAAAGTGGCCGTAGCGGGTTGGCGTGCTGCGCTGGAGGTGGCAAAACCTGGCATGCGTGAGTTTGAGGTCGGGCAGGCCGCCCGACAGGCCGCGACGGAAACGGCGGCGGAGATGATGAACCTGGAGAGCGATCTTCATCACTCGCCGATCGTTGATGGCGTGCAGCTCATCCAGTCTGGACCCCGATCCTCGATCTCCCATGGCCGCGGCTCGTTGAACCGCATGAAGCGCGGCGACATGGTTGCCATGTGCTTCTGCCTGACCAATCAGTTCAAGGGATACCGTGTGGGCTTTGCGCGAAATTTCGCACTCGGCCATGCAACCGAGGAGATGGTCAAAGTTTACGATCTGCTTTTCCAAGCACAGCAAGCCGCATTTGCCGAATTGCGGCCCGGCGTCAAGGCGAGCCACTTGGATCGGCTCGTGCGCGAGAGAATCGAGAAAGCGGGATATGGACAATTCATAGAGCACCGTCTTGGGCGCGGCGTGGGAATGTTGTATGCCGAGGCCCCCGATCTGAAGGAAGGTGATGACACCGTGATCGAAGTGGGAATGTGTCTCAGCATTGAACCGGCGGTATACATAGGTGGCAAGTGGGGAATTGAGATCGAGGATTCGGTCCACGTCACGCACGACGGTTTTGAGTTCCTGACAGTCGCTCCCGAGCCCGAGCTGCCAGTGCTATAGAGAAGTGTGACCTGCTCCCCACAAATTGGTCCACCCTGAGTGTTAGTTTCAATAAGGATTGAGTCTGCCTTTTATGCGACGATTGATCCGGGCGAACGCCCGCAAGTCGGGCATGGTCCTGATCGCCGTACTCGACGCGCAGATCGGTGAATGATCCTTATGCAAGAGTGGCGAACATTTGTCCCGCTCGTTTGAGAAGCGGAGCTTGTTTTTCACGCCTGCCCTTCTCGTTTACTCACAGGACTCGTCCATGGCGTCAACCTCAAGGCTCCTTGTCTTGGCGAATACCCAATGCTACGAACAGAGCTTTAAGGGGGTGTAAAAAAACCAACCCGAATGACGCCCATGAAAATTATCAAACTGGAAACCTTCGTTTGCCGCATCCCCTACAAGCGCGTCGAGGCCAGCTCGGTGATTAATCGGGGCGGCATCACCGACGTGGTCGTAAAGATCACCGGCGACAACGGGATAGTCGGCTGGGGGGAGTGCACGCGGGCGGCCGATGTGGCTGGAATTGAGAGTGCAGTTAAGGCCATGGCGCCGCTCGTGATCGGGCGAGACCCATGGGACAAAGAAGCGATCCACCGAGACTTGGCACTCCACGCACTTTGGGCGCTTCAGCCGATGACTGGTAATTTCGCCTTCGCCGGGATCGATATGGCTCTCTGGGATCTCTGCGGCAAGCAGTGCGGCCAGCCGCTTTACCGGCTCTTCGGTGGCGCGTTGCGCGAGGAGATTGATTACTTCTATTACATGGAATGGGGATCGCCGGAAGAGATTGCGCGCCAAGCGGCTGATGGAGTCGAGCGGGGCTATCGCGTCTACTACATTAAAGTCGGGGTCGACGAGAAGCGCGAGGAGGCCATGTTGGAGGCTCTGCGCCATGTAATCGGTCCTGACGGTCTCATCCGGATTGACGCGAACCAGGCCTGGAGCTTGCCCCGGGCGGTACGGATACTCAAGCGCTGGCATTTGCGCTTTGACCTCGACTTCGCCGAGGCGCCAGTGCGCATTGACCCAGTCGAGAATATGCTGGACTTGCGCCGGCAGATCGACGTGCCGCTCTGCGTCAACGAGGGCTTGTGGCGTGGTGCTGACGCCTACCGCGTAATCAAAAGTCGTTGTGGCGACTATCTCTGCTTCAGCCCCTACTGGGTCGGATCTTTCGGCCATTTTCACACCCTTGCTCATGTTGGCCATCTGGAGGGATGGCAGATTTGCAAGCACACCCATGGTGAGTTCGGACTCGCAGCCGCCGCCTTCCATCATTTGATGATCGCCGCCCCTAATGCGTGCGTCGGACATCAACAGACTGCGCAGTTGATGGAAGACGATATATTGGCGCAGCGGTTGCCCATCTCAGATGGACCGCGTTGGGGTCGCATCGATGAGCCGGGACTCGGTGTCGAAGTCGATGAAGCGAAGCTCCGGAAATACGACGCCGCCTACCGAAAATATGGCGAATTTCCGACCTACATTGACAAGACGAAGGCCGCGAAAGAATAGCCCAATAGCACACTAACCTCGGATAGCTGGGCCAGTGTCATGATGATCACCGAAATCCACACGACACCCCTACTCTGCAAATTCAAGCAGCCCTATTACTGGGCTCAGGGGGTGACCCATGCAGCTCCCGTCATTCTAATCGAGATTAATACCGACGAGGGAATCACCGGAATAGCCGAATCAGTCGCGAGTCCGACGATCGAGCCGGTACACGCCATACTCCGAGATGCTGTCCCCTCGTTCATTGGCAAATCTGTCTACGACGGCAACCGTACAATAGCTGACTACTATCGCTTCGCGTTTAACGCGCGCGGGACCGGCAGCGCGCCACGATATTTCTCCCAGGCCATGGCCGGGATCGAGCTTGCCCTCTGGGATGCTATCGGCAAAGCTGCTGGCCAACCAATCCACAGGATTTTGGGAGGTGCAGTTCGAGATGAGATTCGCTATTTCGGCTTCGTGCAGGGTGACAAGGCACAAGAGATAGCCAGCCATGCCGAAGCCTTAGTGAGGCAAGGATTCCAGGTAATATACGTCAAGGTCGGTCGCGGCGAGGCCCTCGATCTAGAAATTGTCCAGGCGGTTCGAAATGCAATTGGCGGTGCGCGGTTACGCTTGGACGCGAATGAAGTGTGGGATGTCATGGAAGCTCGTCGAATGTTCAGGAAGTTAAAGCCGTACGACCCGGACTTTATTGAGCAACCTGTGCCGGGATCAGGCGGCGCTGAAGTCCTGGCTCGTCTCAGAGCTGTGACCGACATTCCCATCGCGGCAGATCAGAGCGTTTACACGCCGGAGGAGGTCTATGACATCTGCCGGAACCGTTCCGCCGACGTGATCGTGCTCGGATTGCACGAAGCGTGTGGGGTGGTCCGGTTCCGAAAGGCCGCTGCCATCGCTGAGGCCGCAGGTGTCAGAATCTGTGTGCACGGCGTATTTGAAACCGGCATTACGACTTGTGCGTCCAATCAGGTGGCCGCCACACTCAACAATCTTGACGACGGAAATCAGATCATGTGGCAGCTGTTGCAGGAGGACATTGTCGAAAGTCCCGGCTTAACGCCTCTCAAGGGTGCGCTGCCGATATCAACCATGCCCGGGCTTGGATTCGAACTGAATGGGGATGCAGTTAATCGCGCAGCAGAAGCATTCAGAAAGCAGCACTAGCCTTGCTATTATACAAAAGTCATACCTGCGGCAAATGAACAGTAAATGATTCATTTTTGTCGCGGGGGTGCATCATACGTCGAAATCGAATCACTCGGTGCGAGCCAGTCACGGTATCGAATCAGTCAGTGCCCCGCGCGTCGGGGTGCGTAGCGACGTAAGTCCATAGATATCAGAGACCTGCCGCACTGGAGCCGCCATCGACGTGAATAGCCGCCCCGGTTACAAATGTCGCGGGAGGCGACGCGGGAAAAGTCGCAATGCCAATCAGCGCGTCAAGTTCACCAAAGCGGCCGACGAGCGCGCGGCGCGGCGCGCATTTGCGTCCGCTTCGGGCGTATCTTATCGCGATTGAGTATGGTCATGAAGAAACCGGGGGCGATTCCGTTCACCTTCACGCCGCGCGTTGCTTATTTGGCGACGAGCGTAGAGGCGAGTTCGAGCTCACCGTGCTCGCATATCGTGTAAGCGGCTCGGGCATGCTCCAAAAAATCGGTAGTGATTGCACTTTGCTTATTCGTGAGGCATGGGGATGGAGATACTCGAATATTTTGAGCAGGAAGTCGGCACAACGACCGAAATCGGTGATTTGGACCGCACCCGAGATTTAAAGATTCGCACCTTGGCCGGATTGGTGCTGACACCGGTCTTTCGCGAGCTGCAGCCGCGACTTAATTACGCCGCGTTCAGCCAGTATGGCGTAACGCCGATGCAATACTATGACGATTTTGAGAATTGCCGCGCGCCATTTGGATATGGTGACCGCTTCAGCGGACGCTATGAAATCCGGCTTTGCCGCTCAGTTTCTAATGGTAGCCGGCAGTCTAATGGCCAGGAGAAGCACGTCGAGCGCCTCATCCAGGAGGCTCGTGCGACGATCGTCGACGACCAGGTCCAGACCAGCCGTATTGGTAGGCGTGCTTCGAATGCCGAGAGCCGGGCAGCAACTGCGGAAACGCTAAGGAGCCGTAATCGTCGATTGCTCAATTTACGACCTGGGTGCCCGTTTAGATTTATTCGCTGATTGGCTGTTCGACATAGCGGTTCAACCCCGCGTCGATATCGTTTTCCCAAAGCGCGCGCGGCAACTCACAGACGAGTTCGATTTCATTACCGTTGGGATCGGTAAGATGGATACTGTGGGTGACGCCGCGCTCCACCCGTCTATGAAGGGCGACGCCGCGCGCGATAAGGAAATCGATTTGCTTCTCCCACGTCTCTTTGTCCGGATATTCGATGGCGACATGATTGAGCGCCTGCGGTTGCGCTGAGGATCCGGCAGCCGGCACCGAAGCCTCGACCAATGCGATGTCATGGTGGTGCAGTTTGCCGTCGCGCTCACCACTGTAGAAGCGCGCCGGAGGCTTTCCGTCTGAGGCGAGGCGGTGGGACGCACCTGTCTGGCGGAATCCGAGCAACTCCGTCCAGAAGCGATGGGATTCTTCAATGTCGCGGACGTTGAGGACGAGATGATTGAGGCCGCACGGCGTTTGCGCCTCGATTCTGGGCTCTAATTTTGTTGTCATGCTGCGTTCCTTTTGTGGTGTTGCCGTCGTCAAGATCGCTCAACGTCGACTGCGGCGGAGTCGATTGCCTTGGCGACCGCGTTGATTTGCTCCTTGCTCAGTGGGCCGCGTGAAAGGCGCAGCCTCAGCGCGAGCTTGAGATTCGCCATGGCGCGAAGAATCTGCGGTGCAAGACCACCGCCGTGGGTGCGGTTGGCCTCCTCCATGCGTGCGAGAAGCGCGTCGACGACCGGACGGTAAACGTCAAGATAGGCCGTCCCCTCCGCCGTTATTGTGTGCAATCTTTTTACGCCGTCACCTGAGCTAATTGTCACATGGCCAAGCTCTTCAAGCATCGTTAGCGTAGGGTAGATCACGCCAGGGCTTGGGCTGTAAGCGCCGCCAACTTGCTCTTCGATAGCCTTGATGATTTCGTAGCCGTGTCGAGGCTTTTCAGCGATCAGGTGGAGAATGACTAGGCGAAGATCGCCATGAGCGAAGAGTCGGCCAAGGCCAGACCGTCCGCTACGGGCGCCGCGATCGTGGCCGAACATCCGGTCGTGGTGGGAATGCTCTCGGCGAGCGAAACGCCGATCGCGGTCGTGATGAGAGTGTCTGTGAGCCATAGAAATCCGATCAGGTTTCGATATAACGGAAATAAGATATATCGAAATACACTCGATTTCAAGAGCGTTGTCCTAATTTCTTTTGCTTGGGAACCTGGAGACCTGTTGAAGGGGCGGCACTCGCTAGTTCGTGTAATTGACCGGGTCCTAGCTCACTAAATATGCGTCGTCCTGTGAAACATTCAAATTTTGCGTTATCTTTGAATCGCTTACGCTGGTGCGTGTCTCAATGGTCGGCGAGATACGACGATCATAGAGGCGGCGGCCAAGCGTAAATCCTTGATTCAGCGGAAACTGAAATGGCACGGCGATTCTTCTGCAGACTTATTGTACTCACTGTCGTGATTGCGTTGGGCGCGCTGTCGCCAGCGGATGCGAAGACCCTGCGAGTCAACATTAATGCCGATCCGTCGCAAATCGATCCGATCACCTACTCCGAGTTGAATTCGTACCAAATTCTCGAGCAGGTTTATGAAGGCTTCACCGCAATTACGCCGGATGGACGAGCTGTTCCAGCACTGGCCGAGTCCTGGTCACCATTGGCATCCGGCGACGGCTTTCGCTTCAAGCTGCGAAAAGGCGTGAAATTCCACAGCGGGCGACCCTTCACGGCAAAAGACGTCAAATATACTTTTGAGCAGTTGCTGAGGCCCGGCGCGCAGGGCGGGCTCTCTGTGCAGTATCTTGCGAACATCATCGGCGCCGATGAGATGAGGGCCGGCAAGGCGACCGAGCTCACCGGCGTGATAATCGTCGACGACTATACGGTTGATGTCAGCTTCACTCGGCCCGACGTGTTGTTTCCGATTTACGAGTTCTTCTTCATGGACAGCGGCATTGTCGGGGAGCGTGGACCTGACTGGATGACCAAGGTTGATGCGGGCACCGGTCCATTCATCTTCAAGAAGTGGGAGAGAGGCACCGAGGTCGACCTCGTTGCCAATCCCGACTACTGGGGTGGTGCGCCAAAAATAAGCGGCGTTCAATTTCTGATCATTCCGACCGGCGATACGGCTCTCTCGCAATACGATGCGGGCGAGCTCGATCTCGTCAGCCTTCCTGAAAATGCTTATCGGCGCGCCTTGAGCAATCCCGACTACGCGAAGGAGATTATCAAAGTCCCGAAGGCGCAGGTCCGATACATGGGGATGAATCAGAAGCTTTATGCGCCCTTCAAGGATCAGCGCGTCCGCGAGGCAATTTCCTTGTCGATTGATCGGGACGCGATGGTCAAGGGACTCTACAACGGCGCGGCGGTTGTGTTGAACGGGCAAACCGTGCCCGGCATACCCGGTTATAATCCCGGCATGCCCCCCCTCAAATACGACCCCGCGCAAGCCAGGGCCCTGCTCGCCGAGGCCGGATTCCCTGACGGTAAGGGCCTGCCGCCGGTGGAAATTCAATGCACGGAGCCGTTCAAAGACGAGATTACTTATTACGCTAATCAGTTTGGCAAAGTGTTGGGGATGCAAGTCACGCCGAAGGTCGTCGAGCGCGCAACGTTCATAAAAGCGATGAATGCCGGCGAGGTTGCGTTCTTCCCGTGGGGTTGGACGGCCGACTACCCCGACGCCATGACCTTTCTCGGCGAGATGTGGTACAGCAAAAGTCCGTTCAACCGGGCCCGTTGGGGCAACGCCAGCTTCGACAAGGTAATCGAGGAGGCACAGACCGAGACCAACGATCAGAAGCGCTTTGCACTTTATCAGCGGGCGGAAAAGATTCTGATGGAAGATTGGGCAACCGCACCCTTACCGGCCACCGTCACCATCGCGTTGCGCAAACCAAACGTGATGAATGCGACGGTGACGCCTTTTGGCTATTCCGTCTTCCAAGATGCCGAGGTCAAGTAGCGCTCAAACGATGACGAGGTATCTCGCGCGGCGATTGCTCGGCCTGGTACCCGTTGTTGCAGTCGCGGTTCTGCTGACTTTCGCGGCGAATATGGCATTGCCGGGCGATCCCGTCACGGTGATGCTGAGCGACCATTCCGCGGACACTGATCTCGCCGCGCGGCTGCGGGCGGAATACGGCCTAGACCAACCGCTTTGGCGGCAATTCGCGACCTATGTGATTCACATCGCTACAGGCGATTTCGGATTATCCTTTCGGTTTGTTCATACACCAGTCATCGCCGTGCTATCGGACGGACTCAAGGTGAGCCCCATCCTCGCCCTGGCGGCATTGGCTATTGCGTTCCCGATTGGCGTTCTGGCGGGAACTGGGGCCGCCATCAACCGCAACCGGTGGCCCGATACGGCGGTCATCCTTTTCCTGGTTGTCGGCATTTCCATCCCCAATTTCGCGCTCGCCACGTTTCTCGTTTATTTTTTGAGCGTAAAACTCAGCGTGCTGCCCGTGGCCGGTTGGGGGACGCTCGACCGGGCGGTGCTGCCCGTGCTGATTCTCGCCATTCCCAGCGCCGCCTATATCGCGAGGCTCTCCCGTACCTTCATGCTCGAAGTATTGCAGCAGGATTATGTGAGGACCGCGCGCGCCAAGGGTCTGGCCGAGCGCGTGGTGATTTGGCGCCATGCCTTCCGCAACACCTTGGTCCCGGTGTTGACTCAGTCGGGGGTCATTTTCGGCGGCCTGCTGAGCACAACGTTTGTCGTTGAAACGATCTTCAACATTCCGGGACTCGGGCGGTTGGCGATTCAGTCTATCTTCGCTCGCGACTATCCGGTCGCGATGGCAATTGTCCTGCTGTTCACCGTGTTCTATGCGCTGATCAACCTGATTGTTGATCTACTCTGCATGACAATCGACCCGCGCCTTGATCCCGGACAAGTGGGTCGGTCATGACTGACTCTTCCATCTCGCCGGCGATCACTTCGACCACGGTCCACGGCGATTTTTGGGTGCGCTTTCGCCATAACGGGAAAGCTCTTGCTGGCGGTGGTATCGTTTTAGCGCTGGTGTTGATTGCGCTCTTTGCTCCTCTTCTCGCACCCCATTCCTTCGACAATACGGACCTCATAAGCGCTTGGGCGCCACCTTCCGCCGATCATTGGCTCGGTGCCGACAAGCTGGGGCGTGATATTGCGAGTCGACTGTTGTTCGGCGCGCGGACCTCGCTCTTGGTTTCCGCATCGGTGCTGACGATTACACTTGGTATCGGCATCACGCTTGGCATGCTGGCGGGATATCTCGGCGGCTGGGTCGATTCGGCAATCAGCCGGTTCGTTGAGATTGTGCTCGCGTTTCCCGACGTCGTCTTTGCCATTCTCGTCGCCGCAGTCCTGGGCCCAGGCACGCTCACGGTCATCGTTGCGCTCTCCCTGGTGTGGTGGCCCGGCGTTGCCCGGCTCACCCGCTCGCTCGTCAAAGTCCAGCGCAACGAGCTGTACATCGATGCTGCAATCGTCTGCGGCACGTCCTTGCGGCGCATTCTGATGCGCCACATATTACCAAATATCATCCCCCCACTCATCGTCCGGGCCTCTATCGGGATCGGCTTCATCATCATGAGCGAAGCGACGCTTAGCTTGTTGGGCCTTGGCGTGCAGGAACCGCAGCCGAGTTGGGGCAGTATGATCCGCGACGGCCTCGAAGCATTGCGCACGGATCCTTACCTCGCGCTTTCCGGCAGCACCGCCCTGGCCGTCACGATCATCGGCTTTAATCTGTTGGGCGATGGGTTGCGCGACCTCCTCGATCCAAAGCTCCAGGCGCGCTGAGATGGGCGAACCCCTCCTCGAGCTACGGGATCTGTGCGTCGCATACCGCAATGAACACCACCTTATCGAAGTGTTGAACAAGGCCAGCTTCGCAGTGAATCGAGGCGAGATCGTTGGCGTTGTCGGGGAAAGCGGTTCCGGCAAGTCAGTAATGGCCCTCGCGGTCATGCGCCTTCTTGGCGCGGAAGGCGTGATCACGAGTGGTCAGATCCGGTTCGATGGCCGCGATCTCGCGGTGCTCGCCGAGCGGGAGATGCGGGCTGTTCGCGGCCATCATATCGGCATGGTGTTTCAGGAACCGATGACCAGCCTCAACCCGCTACTGCGAGTCGGATATCAAATTGGCGAAGTCCTTGCCGCCCATCTGGGCTTATCACGCACCTCCGCGCACCGACGAGTTATTGAGCTTCTGCGCGCCGTCGGGGTTCCGTCGCCTGTGGAGCGCGCCGAAGCCTATCCACACCAGCTCTCGGGCGGGCTGCGCCAGCGGGTCATGATCGCCATGGCTATGGCGTGTGAACCCAAACTTCTGATCGCCGACGAGCCGACGACGGCACTTGACGTCACGATTCAGGCGCAAATTCTGGAGTTAATGCGCCGAATCCGGCGCGATTCCGGAACAGCCATCCTGCTGATCACCCACGACATGGGCGTAATCGCACGGATGGCGGATCGCGTAATTGTGGTCTACGCCGGCCAAATCGTCGAGGAGGCGCCGGTCCGAGCTCTCTTCAATCGCCGTGCGCACCCGTATACCAGCCTTCTGCTTGACGCAGTGCCGACGATCCGCCGCCGAAGCGCGCACCTCCCCGTCATTCGCGGCTCGTTGCCGCCTCCGACCGATCTGCCTGGCGGTTGCCGTTTCCACCCGCGTTGTCCCATAGCCATCGAGGCTTGCCGTTCAATGTCGCCGGAGGCAAAAGACCTCGGGGCAGATCGTCGTGCGCGTTGTTTTCGCGCTGCCGATATGCTCGCCGGGACCGCAGTCGGCTTGGAGACGATGCGGTGATTGCGCCGATCCTGGAGGTCGAACATCTCACGAAAGATTTTTGGACCAGAGGGCGGCACGGTGCGGCACGTAAACTACGCGCTGTTGATGGTGTCAGCTTCAGCGTCTATCCCGGAGAGACGCTCGGTGTCGTCGGCGAAAGCGGCTGCGGCAAGACGACGCTTGGGCGCTTGATCCTCCGCCTGATCGAACCGAGCAGCGGTAACATTCGATTTTTCGGACAAGACATCACGAATCGTCCGGGCGGCACCCTGTCGTTTCAGCCACGCCACATGCAGGTTGTGTTCCAAGATCCGATGTCATCTCTCAATCCGCGAATGCGCGTCGGCGACATCATTGCCGAGCCGCTGTTCAATATCGGCATGCCGCGCTCAAGGCGCGACGAGCGCGTCACCGAGCTTCTTGACCTGGTCGGATTGCCGGCCAACTCCATAAGTCGCTTCCCGCACGCGTTCAGCGGCGGCCAGCGCCAACGTGTAGCGATTGCGCGGGCGTTGGCCGACCCACCCAAATTGATCGTGTGCGATGAGGCCACTTCGTCGCTCGATGTCTCCACGCAGGCACAGATCTTGAATTTGCTAAGAAATCTCCAGGCACAGTTTAATCTTACGCTCCTATTCATCTCGCACAATCTGGGCGCGGTCCGTTTTGTCAGCAATCGAATCGCGGTCATGTACCTCGGAAGGCTGGTCGAAATCGCTCCCGAAGCCGAGCTTTTCGCCCATCCGCATCATCCTTATACCGCGGCGCTGCTTGCGGCCGTGCCGGAGCCGCTCCTCGACCAGGATATGCCGCCAACGTTACCTGGCGAAGTGCCGAGCCCCTTCGACCCGCCAAGCGGCTGTCATTTTCATCCGCGTTGTGAGCGAGCCGAGGCACGATGCCGCCTCGAAGCACCTGAGTTGCGCGCCCTTGCTCGATTCGACGCAGTGGTTCGGTGTCACTTTCCGGGATGATTCAACCATGTATATCGAACGCACGTATTATTTCTCAAAACCCGGCAAACAGCGTGAAGCGCTGGAGACTCGGCGCGAGGCAAGCCGCGTTCGGGTCGAAATCGGTCTTTCCGCGGGCCGCATCTATTCGCGCGCCGGGGTGAGTGAGCCCAATCATCCCGACGTCACCTGGGAATGCGAATTCGACACTCTGGAGGCACGCGAGGCGGACCTTGCGGCCCGCGCTGCGAGTCCCGCTTTCGAGGCAATACGAGCGCGGATGGGCACTTGCATCGACCGGTTCGAACGCTACGTGTTTCAGCTCGAGGCGAACAATCTCACGAACGGTGTGGATCGGGTCGAGCTGCGCGATCATTCGCTGGCGCCCCGTGAGATGAGTTTCCACAGCGGAGAACACCTATTGAAAGGTTATTTGTTTCTGCCGCCAGGCCGTGGCTCCTTTCCTTGCATGATCTGCAATCATGGTAGCGCCATCGCTCAAGGTACTCTCGATGTTTCGCGGCCAGGGGGTGCAGCACTTCTAATGTCTTGGGGGATTGCATCATTCCTGCCGCATCGCCGCGGTTACGGAGAGTCAACGGGACCTGCTTGGCGCAGTGAGGTCACAGCCGAACGTGGTACGGCGGAATATGACGCGCAACTTGCAGCGCGACTCGACCGCGAAAGCGACGATGTTTTGGCCGCACTTGATGCACTATTGAGCGTCGACGCGATCCGGGCGGATCATATTGGCGTCATGGGCAGCTCATTCGGAGGAGTAAATACGTTACTTGCCGTGGCCAAGTCCCGCCGCTTTCGCTGCGCTATCGAGTTCGCCGGAGCGGCGATGAATTGGGAAATCGCACCGAGGCTACGCGAAGCAATGATGCACGCCGCCTGCGAAGCCGATCCGCCAATCTTTTTCATTCAAGCGGCCAACGACTATAGCACCGCGCCAACCCTGGTGCTTGCAGCGGCACGGAAAGCCGCTGGCAAGATCGTGCAATCCAAGCTCTATCCGCGCTTTGGTATTAATGACGAGGAAGGTCATCTTTTCGAAAGAAATGGCTCCGCAATTTGGTCGAAGGACGTGCACCATTTTTTGGAGCGTTACTTATGAACGGCGCAAGCGAGACCTTCGACGTTATAGTTATCGGCTTCGGCTATGCCGGCGGAATTGCCGCGATCGAGGCGCACGATGCTGGCGCTTCGGTCCTGTTGCTCGAGAAGCAGCCAGACCCTGGCGGAATTTCGATTTGCTCCGCCGGCGGGTTGCGAATTGCCAAAAATGCCCAGGCAGCATTCACATATCTCGTAAAGACGAATGGCGGCACTGCCCCAGAGCAGGTGTTACGCACCCTCGCCGAGGGCATGACTGGTCTCGCCGAATACATTCGAGAGCTGGCTGCGCCGACGGGCGCTACGGTCAGTGTGCGCGATCACGCCGCGAACTATCCGCTGCCGGGCTACGATACGTTTGGCTTTGTCTACATCGAGGATTTTCCAGGCCTCGACCCGGCACACGACTTTCCGTCGGTAAGAGGCTCCGCCGAGGGAGCTCGCCTCTTTAAGGTGGTGTTGGAGGGTGTGCGGCGGCGTAAAGGCATAGAGATTCGCCTCAGATCGCCGGCGGAACGAATTCTGCGTGGCCATGGCGGCATACAAGGAGTCGTCGTGGGCGGCAAGACCGTATTCGCCCGCTGCGGTGTCGTATTGGCTTGCGGCGGATTTGAGGCCGATACGGAAATGCAGCGCCAGTTCTGGCAGATTAAGCCCGTTTTGAGTGCCGCCGTACGCAGCAACACTGGCGATGGCATTCGGATGGCACAGGAGGTCGGGGCCGGACTATGGCATATGTGGCATTTCCATGGTTCCTACGGTTTTCGACATCCCGACCGCCACTACCCCTTTGGCATCCGTCTCAAACGGCTTCCCGATTGGATACCGGGGAAGGGTCTGCGTAACAATGTGACGATGACCTGGATTCTGGTTGACCGGTCCGGCAAGCGCTTCATGAACGAGTATGATCCGTATATGCAGGACACGGGACACAGGCCGATGGAAACGTTCAATCCGACGATTCAGGATTATCCTCGCGTTCCGTCGATTCTGATCGTCGACGCTGAAGGCCGCAAACGATACCCCCTTGCGGCGCCGACCTGGCACGATGTCGAGGTGGCAGAGCGGTACCGCGGTTCCAACGGCATTGACCTCGACGACAAAATCCTCACAAAGGTCGCGAGCATCGACGAGCTGGCTCGGGTGTTCAATCTCGAGCCGTTGGAACTTCGCACCACCATCGCGGAATGGAATTCGAGTTGTGCGGCGGGACGAGACGCTCGATTCGGACGGCCACCAAACAGCATGATTCCTCTTAACACATCGCCATATTTTGCAGCGCTCGTCTGGCCGATCGTATCGAATACACAGGGTGGCCCCGTTCATGACGAAGAGCAACGCGTGCTCGACGCATTTGGCTGCCCTATCCCGCGCCTCTTCGCTGTCGGCGAGTGCGGGAGTGTGTTCGGGCACCTCTATATGTCCGGCGGCAACCTTGCCGAATGCTTCATTGGAGGGCGCATCGCGGGACGAGGTGCCGCGCGTAACGTTGAATGAAGATGGGTTCTGGAATCTAGCGACTATTTGACCCCGGTGATCGCGCCTAATTCGCCCGACCTCGGTAAACTATCGGTAAATCGGGTGGGACTAATGGCATGCAGTGAACTTCTGTTTTCGAGCGAATTGCGGAAATTCTTTGCCTGTCAAGGAATGTCCGAGAAGTGCCAGGACCGGACTTCAATCGACGCACCGGTTACTTCCATAAGCCTGCGCGATCTGACCCACGAGCTTCGCCGAGGGTATGCGAAGGTTGCCCCAAGAAGAGCTGCGCAGCGCCAAAAGCCTGACAACCGAGGCCCCGCAGCTCGACAGTCAGACGGTGATGCGCCTCAAAAAGATGTTGAAAGAGGATTTCCGCGAGCACCTTACAATCGGCGCGCCCACGGATGATGACGATGCAGGCCTGCGTCGCCTTGCGCGCCAGATCAAGGCGAAGAAGGCCGCGATTTAGCTCTTCCTTCGGCAACCACAGAGCGCCTCCCTCCCATTTCCTGACACAAATCCGCAAACGTTACCCTGCTCGGTTCGCAGGTGACCGCTATTAAATTGAGCATCTATGAATGGATAAGTGCGCTCTATAAACTGCATCGCGTTGGGCTGGGCTCGCGACCGGAGGCGTTCGCATGTGGAAGTTCGCGGCCGGGGGCGTTCAAATGTGGAAGCTCGCGCTCGGGGCGGCCGCGGCTGCCATTCTTCTCGGCGGTGCGGTCGTCATGGTGTGGCGGCTGAGCCTTGCGGCCGATGTGCCACCCTCGGCGAGTCCAGCGGAGCTACCGGGCATCCCGATCACTGCCGGGACCGTCGTCGCGGCCGACGTGCCGATCCTACTGCGCGGCGTCGGCACGGTGCAGGCTTACAACACGGTGGCGATCAAGAGCCGCGTCGACGGCCAGATTCTCAGGGTCGATTTCAAGGAGGGCCAGGAAGTCAAGGAAGGCACGGCGCTGTTCCAGATCGACCCGCGCCCCTTCGAGGCGGCACTTCAGAAGGCGCAAGCGACCCTTGAGAGCGACAAGGCCCAAGCGCTGCGCGCCGACCTCGATCTCAAGCGCTTTGCCGAGCTTGCCCAGAAAGATTTCGCACCCCAGCAGCAATATGAACAAGCACGCGCAACCGCCACCGTCGCCCACGCAAGCATCCTGGCCGACGAGGCAGCGATCGACCAAGCCAAGCTCAGCCTCGAATATTGCCAGATCCGCTCGCCGATCGATGGCCGGGTCGGCGCGCGGCTCGTCGACAAGGGCAATCTGGTGCACGGGACCGACAACACGACGCTCGTCAACATCACCGAGATCAAGCCGATCTTCGTCAGCTTTACGTTGCCGCAGAACACCCTCGACGAGGTTCGCCGCCAGCAGGACATATCGCCGCTCGCGGTCGCTGCGGTCGCCGGCGACAGCGAGACCACGCTCGCCGAGGGGAAGCTGACGTTGATCGACAACATGGTCGACCCGGCTACCGGCACGATCCACCTCAAGGCGCGGTTCGACAACCAGGACGAGCGGCTGTGGCCTGGCGAATTCGTCAACGTCCGGGTCGTGCTGTCGGTGCGCCGCCAAGTTCCGACGGTTCCGGAGCGGACCGTTCTCGAAGGGGCGAACGGGCGCTTCGTCTACGTCATCAAGCCGGACAACACCGTCGAGCGGCGCGCCGTCGAGGTCGCCGAGGTGGAGAACGGGAAAGCCGTCATCGCCAAGGGCCTCGAGCCCGGCGAGCGGGTGGTCGTCGAGGGCCAGTACGGGCTCGACAACGGCGGCAGGATCACAATTTTGCCCGCCGGCAAAGCGGGCGCGACCGACTGAACGGCGGTACCTCCTGATGAGCATTTCCGAACCTTTCATCCGCCGCCCGATCGCGACCTCGCTGCTGATGCTGGGGGTGATGGTGTTCGGCGTCGGGGCCTATAATCTGCTGCCGGTGGCGGCGGTGCCCAATGTCGATTTCCCGACGATCCTCGTCACCGCACAGTATCCCGGCGCCAATCCCAGCACGATGGCTTCGGCAGTCGCAACGCCGCTCGAACAGCAATTCATCGGGATTTCGGATCTGAGCGAGATGACATCGTGGAGTGGTGTTGGCGTCACCTCAATCACGCTGCAATTCAACCTGAGCCGTAATATCGATGCCGCGGCAGGGGACGTGCAGCAGGCGATCAATGCGGCCAGCGGCCTGTTGCCCCAGGACATGCCGAGCCCGCCGACTTACTACAAGGAGAATCCGGCCAACTTTTCCATCTTGGTCTACGCCATCCATTCCGACGCGCTGCCGCCCTACAAGATCGACGATTACGCCACCATCGTCGCGCACCAGCTATCGACCCAGTCCGGGGTCGGGCAGGTCTTTGTCTTCGGCTCGAAGCCTTATGCCGCCCGCGTCCAGATCAACCCGGCGTCGCTCGCCGCCAAGGGGCTGGGGCTCGAGGATGTCCGCAACGCCCTTGTCGCGGCAACCGTCAACCGGCCGAAGGGCGCAATCGAGGGCCCGGATCAGTCGATCGCGCTCGATACCAACGACCAGCTCTACAACGCCGCGCAATACGCCAATGTCATCATCGCCTACAAGAACGGTGCGCCGGTGTACATCAAGGATGTCGGCGACGTCATCAACTCGGTGCAGAACAATCGACTTGTCTCGTGGTTCGGCGACCAGCGGGCGGAGGGCATCGCCATCGAGAAGGAGCCGGGCGCCAACACCATCGACGTGGTAGACCGGATCAAGGCAGTGTTGCCCAAGCTCGAGAAGTCGCTGCCGCCGGCCGTGCACGTCGACCTGATGTCAGACCGCTCGCAGACGACCCGTGCCTCCGTCCACGACGTGAAATTCACGATGATGCTGACGATCGGTCTCGTCATCGTCGTGATCTTCCTGTTTTTGCGGACCTTGTGGGCGACGGTGATCCCGAGTCTGGCGGTGCCGCTGTCGCTGTTTGCCACATTCGGCGTCATGTATGTCGGCGGTTACAGCATCGACAATATTTCGTTGATGGGCTTGACGATTTCGGTCGGCTTTATCGTCGACGATGCGATCGTCATGATCGAAAACATCGTTCGCTATATCGAACAGGGGATGCGGCCGTTCGATGCAGCACTCAAAGGTGCCGGGCAGATCGGCTTTACGATTATTTCGATCACCCTTTCGCTGATCGCGGTGTTCATACCGCTGTTTTTCATGGGCGGCATCATCGGCCGGCTGTTCCGTGAATTTGCCGTGACGGTCGCGGTCGCGGTCGTCGCTTCGGCGGCGATATCGCTGACGCTCACGCCGGTGATGTGCTCCATATTTCTAACTCGCAAGGGGCTGCACCCCAAAGGCCGCTTCAATCGCGGCTCCGAGCGCGTTTACCAGGCCGCACTCAGCGCCTACGACCGCGGCCTCAAATTCATCTTCCGCCACCAATTGTCGGCGCTAGTGGCGACGCTCTTGCTGATGGCCGCCACCGGTTACCTTTATGCCAACATGCCGAAGGGCTTTTTCCCGCAGCAGGATACCGGGTTCATTTTCGGCGAGCTCGACATTCGCGAGGACGCTTCGGTTGCGCAGACCGACAAGATCCGGCGGGAGGTCGTCGATATCGTGATGCATGACCCCGGCGTCCAGGGTGTCTTCTCCTACGCCGGCGCCACGCCATACAATCCCGCCGAGAATACGGCACGCATCTTTTGGGGATTGAAGCCCTATGACGAACGCGCCGACACCGCAGAGCAGATCATCCAGCGGTTGGACAATAAGGTGGCCGGCATCGAGGGCGCCAAATTCTTCATGCAAGTGCCGCAGAACATTACCGTTGGCGGCCGGCTCTCCCGCACCCAATACCAATATACGCTGACCGACACCAATGTCGATGAACTCAACCACTGGGCGCCGATCATCGAAGCCGGCATGAAGAAGCTGCCGGAGTTGCAGCTCGTCGCGTCCGATCAGCAGATTGCCGCGGCGCACCTGGCGATCGATGTCGACCGTGACGCCGCCTATCGTCTCGGGTTGTCCGCCAATCTGATCGACCAGACCCTTTACGATGCTTTCGGCCAGCGGCAGGTCGCGACGATCTATACCGCGACCAATCAATACAAAGTCGTGCTCGAAGTGCAACCGCAGTTCCAGAAAGATCCAAACCTGCTGTCGAAAATTTACGTGTCCAGCCCCTCCGGCGCGCAGGTGCCGCTCGGCAGCTTCGCCCATTTCACCCGCAAGACCGAACCGCTGCTGATCAGCCACCAGGGCATCTTCCCGGCGGTGACGCTGTCGTTCAATCTGGCGCCCGGCGTGGCGCTCGGACAGGCGGTAAGCGCCATCCAGGCCACGACCGAACGCCTGCGCGCGCCGCCAACGTTGAATGCCTCGTTCCAGGGGACGGCGCAGGCCTTCCAGGCCTCGCTGTCATCGATGCCGCTGTTGCTGGCCGCGGCGATCCTCGTCGTTTATATCGTCCTTGGCATCCTGTACGAAAGCTACATCCACCCGATTACGATCCTTTCGGCGCTACCTTCGGCGGGCGTCGGTGCTCTGTTGCTTTTGATGCTGCTGCATTACGAGCTATCGGTGATCGCGATCGTCGGCATCATCCTGTTGATCGGCATCGTCAAAAAGAATGCGATCATGATGATCGACTTCGCGTTGCAGGCCGAGCGCATCGAACACAAGAGTCCGCAGGAGGCGATCCACCAAGCGTGTCTCTTGCGCTTCCGGCCGATCATGATGACCACCTTTGCGGCTTTGTTCGGCGCAATGCCCATCGCCTTTGGCAGCGGCGGGGGTGCTGAACTGCGCCAGCCGCTCGGCGTCGCGATCATCGGTGGGCTGTTGGTGTCGCAATGGCTGACGCTGTACACGACGCCGGTCATCTATCTCTACCTCGAACGGCTGTCGCGCCGGCTGGGCAGCGCTTACCGGCCGTCGCGAGTGGCGGACGCATTGGGCGGCGGGGCGCTAGCGAGAGAACGGCATGGGGCGGAATAACACTTCGCACCTTGCGGCAGCCCAATCTCGGCCACGCCTTCGACCTGCTCACATCCCATATCATGGGCAGTGTTATTGAGATCGCCACGCCACCGCTCGACGGGTTCAACACCGGCTTCCTCATGTGTGACGTCCCTATGCTGGTGGGCGGCACCATCGCCATGGCAATCGAGGCAGTCGCGAAAACGGATAGTGAGGGGAACACATACATCGGGCGCAAGGCGCTGCGTGACGCTGTGTTCGCGACTAAGTTCGAAGGAGTAAGCGGGCCGATCGCGTGCGATCAGTATGGTGAGTGCGCACAGTTCAAGCCGGCAGTCTTCGAGTTTACTGATGCGGATCCTAAGACGTTCAAGATCGGCGTGAACCCGAAGAAGATTTGGCCCTGAGCGGCTAAGATCGCCGGGCGATTGTGTTGGGATACGCTCGGTCGTGCGATGCGCCCTTGGTCGAGGCGAGCGGGCGATCTCGAGCAATGCCTTGAGGATCACCCAGATTAGCGAGCCTGGCCAGCCCCTACCGCGTGATCTGGGTTCAATGCTGGTTTAGCAGCGACTGTTCCGCTAGGACAAGGGGTCTCGCTGAGCTGACCTAGCACATCAGGTATGAAGTTGCCTCTTTGGCGTTTAACAGCGGGATAGGTCGCAAATGTCCGGATCGGGTCAAAAGCGGAGGTGGTCCGCTAGGTGCGGGAACGTCCGCTTTACCGCCGAACGGGGGGGATGACCCCAAAGTCGCCGATGGCGTCGTCAGGGTCGACCGAAAGGCCAGCGATTATGGTGGGCATGCCTTGGCGGATGGACCAGCCGCTATATGTGTCGTGGCCGCTCCAGCCTGTCGATTGGGCCAACCAGCCGCACTCAGCAAGTCGGATGGCTGTGATTGCGCTACAAGTTGCACCGGAACCATAGACCCCAACGCGATACACGATGCCGTTCGAGGCCGCATATGATTTCAAAGCGCCAGCGACGCCGTTGAAATATTGCGTAATGGGTTCGCTGATCTCATTTGTGGAAGCGTCGTAGTCAACCGAAAAATAAAGTGCGGTCCCTGCGGGCGCGCCGAGAATTTGGACTTGTTGTGCGGCTCGGATACCGTCGGCCTGCCCCCGGCCGAACGAAAAATAACTAGAGGTCGTTGGCCCATCTTCGTAGACCAGCACAAGCCCCAATCCCGCTTCAGCAATCGCGGCTGCCTCGCCAGTGCCAATGACTTTCCAGTGCGACTGGCTGAGGTAGCGTGCGACGAAGTCATAGTTTTGCGCCTTGATATCAGCAGCTAGCTGCGTGATGTCGTGCGTCGTATCAAAGCCTCTTGGCATTCCAGCCTCCTTTAATCGTGGTCGCTGCATACCCTATGGAAAGAGAGAATAGACATTCGCGATTGGGTCGTATTTTGGCCGTACGGGCATGAGGCCGGCTAAGCCTGCCGCGATATCCGCCCTTACCTTCGGCGATTGGCGATAATACTGGTGCGAGCGGTCGGGTGCGTCGCTCAAGGGGCTAATAAAGTCATTGACGCCGGTACAATCGACAAATTCGTAGACGTTCGGCGAGAAGAAGTGTTTGTCGGCCTTGTTTGGCGGGCCATCATAGCCAAGCCGGAAATTCTGATTTGCGATGTGGCTAACGTGCATCAATACATCGTCGTTGTTATAGTAAACGGTGATCTCCCGTCCGAGTCGCCATAGATTTGAAAGACGGCCGCCATTTGGCGTACTGAAGCTGCTAGCTATTTCATCTGCGGCCGCCAGTACGATCTCGTCAAATAGCGGCGGTGGAGGCGTGGCCTTGTTTGAAAACCACTGCTCAACGGCACCACCGAGCATATAGTTTCCCATACTGTGGCAGAGAAGATTTAGTCGACGGTTTCCGATGCGCTGACCTAGCGCATGCAACTGATCCAGAAAAATTCCGAAGTGATACGCCGATTTTTGCGCCTCGTCTTGATCGTGTCGGTAATCTACAAAGTCGCCGACGATATTCCAAAATGCATAAGACCGCGCTGGCCAAGTGAAGCAGATCAAGTCAAAATTGCTGCTCGCACTCGGCAGGCCGGCAGCCGCAAGCCAAGCCTGATTATAGGCAGCGCGCGTTATCGCATCACTAAAGCTGTTGGCGGCGCCATGAACAAAAACCAGAATGTCGTTTTTTGACGTTATGAGCGGGTCGATGTCTCCGGCTGCGAAGGCGCCTTGGGAAATCGGTGTCATCGCGGCGATATTGCCACTTGATGGCTTCGTGATATCGATCCCTTGGACCGTCGCCGTCGCACAAAGAAGGTTATTCGGGTTGGGTGGCAGCGCGTCGTCGCCAAACGCAGGTAGCCCTGCACCTGTAGCGGGAAGCTGTTGCCGATTGGTCGCAAAAAGAATGCCCGCCACGTTTCACCCTCCCGTGCTTGATTGTGCCTAACCGGAAAAAACCCACCAACGCCATACCGCTCACTCATCCTCCAAACAATTGCGACATTTCGTACCGCCGATTAGGCTCCGACCAATATTTCAGACGAGAAGTGGTAGTATCTTCGCCACCGTTGCCGCAGCCTCTGCCGCGATCTCGGCGCACTTGGCGACATCGTTAGACTTCTCGTCGAGTTCCTTAATTGATTCGCAATCCTGCAAAGAAACTGCTTGGCGTAGTTAAGGACCCGGCTAAGCGTCGGTTTTGCTCTGCGGCATTGCTTTATAAGCAATGTAGGCGGTCTGACTGACCGCCATTATTCCGATGAACCCGGCGTCGAGCGGTGGAAAGATTAATACCGGTCCGGGTCCATTTCCCGGAATCGAAGTCGCCCGCAATAGGACGGCACCGACGCTCACTGCATAGACAATAACTAACACAATCGTGAAGAAGAACTGCTGTACTTTGCTGAAATCGACTCGATCGGAGTTGCCCTTGTCGTCGCCGTAGAAAATGTCGCGCCACGGGTGTTCATTCTCCGGATTTACATCTAAGGCATCGTCCTTAGTACCGAGGACCAGAGGCGCTGCAACGAAAGAGCCTGTCGATATGCCGAGAAGAATCCAGAGTTCTTTTGGAATACTCAGATCGAGGGCGTGGGGCTGACCCCACATCGCGTTAAGCGTGCCGTAAGTGATCGCTGCCGAGATGACGAGGATCGACCACACGACCAACTGCAGGCGTGAGAGGCTGATTTTGTTGCGTTGATCGATCAGGACTCCGCGCCAGTCGTTGAGTGGGGGCAAGCGGCCGATGACGGCAAAACACTGTATCAATAGGACGATCGTAAGCAGTAAAGGTACCAGTGCCCATCCGCTCGGCGAACTCTCGTCGCTCGTGAGATATCCCGCTGCGACATTGACAAGTGCGATTAGAAGCAACAATAGGCCGAATTGCCATTTCGGGCTCATACTTGCGACCCATGCTTCAGAGACACAGTATCAATTGAGTGCCTTCGCAAAACCAGGCAGTGGTCCGCCTCTGTTTCGAAGGAGGTGAGGGGCGGCCTCATAGGTCGCAAAAA
Source organism: Alphaproteobacteria bacterium (assembly GCA_035625915.1). Lineage (NCBI taxonomy): Bacteria > Pseudomonadati > Pseudomonadota > Alphaproteobacteria > Alphaproteobacteria bacterium. The sequence goes on from DASPOR010000203.1 coordinate 27,643, forward strand.
ATGCTGAATGGGTCCCATCGAGCGTCTCCCCGCAGTTAGTTGCTATATCGAAAAATATCACAATCTGTCGCGCCTCGAGGTTTTCTTAAATCGCCTGCTCTACATCGGCCAGTGTTACCATCTCATCCTCTCCTGGCAAAGTTGTCCGTTCATTCAATACGGTTGCTGCCAGTCTGGCTTATACCGTCAGCACGAATCCATTGAATTGGCCCTATCGGCCGGTGTCACGCGGCAACCGACTCGCCCGCTGGTACGCCAGGTGCGCAGCTTTTGCGAAAGTGCGCCTCCGATGATTTTGGCTCGCCAGAATAGACCTTGGCATAGTGGTGCACGACCTCTTTGGCAAGGCCCTTTGCTTTTTCCCATCGCCGCCCTGAACCCGCCTCGACTTTACGCCAGAGAATGGGGATCGTGCGGCGATGTTCCACCTCGCGGGCATTCAGACGCCGCTGTCGCAAGTCGTCGGAAAACTTCCCGCGCAAGAACCGATAGGCGACCAGCTCGCTTAAGAGGATTGCGCAGGTTTCCTCGGCTTGCGTGGATTCGAATTCGACAAGATCGCGGATTGCCTTGCGGCCGCTCTCCAACCCGAGGAACTGCATGTAGATCACATTGCGCAAGACACAACGCCGCGCATTGTTATCGCCAGCCGTGCCCGCCGATGGCTGTGGCATATCCTTCAATTTGCGCAGCCCATCTCGGACGACCTTCATATAAGTGTAGAAAGCAGTCACATTTGTGACGACGTCTGCCTTCAGTTGCTGCGTGGTTGCACGAATCAGCAAGTGCTGACATGCAGTGACCGTGCAAGCCTGAGAGTAAAAATTAGGGATACGGACTGGGCTTCCCCCTATTGCGGCGAGTGCAAGTCGACGGCGGCTTGATGTCCTACGGACCGGATCTCGATGAGAGTTTTGACCGCGTGGCAGCCCTTGTCGACCGCATTCTCAAAGGAGCCAAGCCCGCGGAGTTGCCATGCGAAGAACCAACGCTCTTCCGTTTTGCCCTCAACCTGAAGACAGCCAAGTCAATCGACATCGATGTCTCGCCGTCACTGGTCGCGCGTGCCGACGAGGTTATTGAATAAGGCATCTCACGTCGGCTTATGGCACAACGCGGAACTACCTACATGCTTGCCATTACTTCCGCGCACAAGGGTAGAGCGGACATTGAATCGCCAGTGCGAGCGGGGTCCAATTTCTGAGTGCGCGACCTGGCTGACTGCGAGCGGGCGCACTTCCTTTCGGCTTGCGCCAGATCCGCGCGCTGGAATCCAATTATGCAGATTTAGGACCCCGCGAATTGGCGGCCCATCTGGCCAGCGTTGATGTCGCTGAGTAGCCTTTGGCCACGCGAGCCCAGCTACAGTTGCATTGGAAGAGGCATCGCAGTTACCTCGCCCTATTTCAAACAACTGCATGGCGCTGTTTGCAATCCGTTTGCACTTTGCTAGGGCACATCGGGCGTTCGATAAGCGTTCTTGCGTCCGAGGTGCTCGCTAAGTTGCTGAAATTGCGAATCGCCCTGGCGGAGGGGGTGGGATTCGAACCCACGGTACCCTCGCGGGTACAACGGTTTTCGAGACCGCCCCGATCGACCACTCTGGCACCCCTCCGCGGGAGGCGATATCGGTCCTGGATTTGGCCGGGGGCAAGGCGCTGCAACAGCGCCCGGCATTCGCGCGCCAAGGCACGCGAGGGGCGGGAGACTAGCCCAAGCGGCATGCCGTCAGCAACACCGATCGGCGTATCGCGCACCCTTACTCATTGCCCGACCTCGTGGTGCAAGCGTTGATTGGCTCATTGTCATTCCGCCCGGCCAAGCCTTGACACCCCGGCGAAGCCGAGTATAGTGCCGCGTTCCTGCGCACGGGGCGGCTTGCCTCCCGTGCCTGTTTTTGTCTCCTACTTCTGGTTTTGGCCATGTACGCAGTCGTAAAGACCGGCGGTAAGCAGTATCGGGTTACCGCAGGCGATGTCATTCGCGTCGAGAAATTGGCCGTTGAGGCTGGCTCGTTCATCGAGCTCAAGGACGTGCTGATGCTCGCGGCCGAGGGTGCTACGACACAGATCGGCACCCCGCGCATCGAGGGTGCGGTCGTCACGGCCTCGGTACTCGAGCAACTTCGCGACGACACGGTGATCGTCTTCAAGAAGAAGCGCCGCCACAATTATCGGCGCAAGAACGGCCATCGCCAGCATCTCACAGTCTTGCGCATCGCCGAGATCGTGGCCCCCGGGGCCGAACGCAAGGTGGCGGCATCCGACGTGAAGCCAGCTCGCCCCAAGAAAGTCGCCCCACCGGCACCTCCACCGGTCGTGGCACCCGATGCAGAGCCCGCACCGGAGCAGACGAGCGCTAAAAAGCAGCCTGTGAAGGCGAAGGCAAAATCCGAATCGCCCGCGAAGGCTGAGGCAGCGCCGAAGCCTCGCGCTAAGGCAGCGTCCAAGGCAGGGGCGGCCAAGGCGGATGCCGGCAAGCCGGCCGCGAAGAAGGCCGCCAAGGGCAAGAAGAAGTCCGAGGAGTAACGCGTCATGGCACACAAGAAAGCAGGCGGCAGCTCCCGCAACGGCCGCGATACCGCGGGCCGGCGGCTTGGCGTGAAGAAGTTCGGCGGCGAGATCGTGGTCCCCGGCAACATCCTCGTGCGCCAGCGCGGCACCAAGTTCCACCCTGGCAAGAACGTCGGCATGGGCCGCGACCACACACTTTTCTCGCTGACTGAAGGTCATGTCGAGTTCCGTGAGAGTGCTGGCGGTCGCACCTATATCTCCGTGAAGCCGGCAAGCTGAACGCTTCCCTCCAAGTTGGAGGCGGCGACCCAGGGGGGAATGGCTGGCCATCCCCCCTTTTTAATTTCACACGGCTTAGTAGGCCGGCCGGATTTTCGAGGCTCGAGCCATGAAGTTCCTCGATGAAGCAAAGGTCTTTGTGAAAAGCGGGGACGGCGGACCCGGCTGCGTCGCGTTCCGGCGCGAAAAATTCATCGAGTTCGGTGGACCGGATGGCGGCGATGGTGGTCGCGGGGGCGACGTCGCCGCCGTCGCGGTCGACGGACTCAACACGCTCATCGACTACCGCTACCGCCAGCACTTCAAGGCCCCGCGCGGCATGCCTGGATCGGGGCAGAACCGCACGGGTGCGTCGGGAAGCGAGGTCGTCCTGCGCGTCCCGGTCGGAACTCAAATATTCGAGGACGGCAGGGAAACCCTCCTTGCCGACTTCACCGCAATCGGCCAGCGCGTCATCCTCTGCAAAGGCGGGGAAGGTGGTTTCGGCAATGCCCACTATAAAAGTTCAACGAACCGGGCGCCGCGCCGGGCCGATCCAGGCTGGCCGGGTGAGGAACGCTGGATCTGGCTGCGCCTGAAGCTCATTGCGGACGCAGGGCTCGTCGGCTTGCCGAACGCGGGCAAGTCCACCTTCCTCGCCGCAGTGTCGCGTGCAAAGCCTAAGATTGCGGACTATCCCTTCACCACCTTGACGCCACAATTAGGTGTGGTGCGCTTCGGAGAGGCGGAATTCGTACTCGCCGATATACCGGGCCTTATTGAGGGTGCGTCCGAAGGGCGGGGCCGCGGCACGCGATTTCTCGGCCATGTCGAGCGCTGCGGTGTCCTGCTTCATCTCGTGGACGGCACACTCAAGGACGTGAAGGCCGCCTATCGCACCGTGCGTCAGGAACTCAAACATTATGGCGGCGGCCTTGATCGGAAACCCGAGATCGTCGCTCTCAACAAGTGCGATGCACTCACACCAGAGGAGATCAAGACCAAGAAGGCGGCCCTCGGGCGCGTTTCAAAGCGCAAGGCCGTGGCTATTTCGGCGGTCGGCGGCACGGGTGTGAAGGAGGTGCTTGGCCTGCTATTGAACGAGGTCGAAGAGCATCGCACTTCGCTCTCTGCGAAAGAAAAAACGGCCAACGAAGCAGTCCCCGCGATTGAAGACGTCGAGCCGTGACGGAGGCGAAGAGTCCTCGCCTCGAGGACGCCAAGCGCCTCGTGGTCAAGATCGGTTCGGCACTGCTCGTGGACGAGGACACCGGGAAGCTGCGGCGCGCCTGGCTCGACTCACTTGCCGACGACGTTGCGCGCATGCGGGCCCGCGGTCAGGAGGTCCTCATCGTTTCATCCGGCGCGATAGCCCTTGGCCGACACCAGCTTGCCATCACGGGCCGCAAGCGCAAATTGACCCTTGAAGAAAAACAGGCTGCTGCCTCGGTTGGGCAGATCGGCCTCGCTCATGCCTATCAGGAAAGCTTCGCGCGGCACGGCAGGGCGATCTCGCAAATCCTGGTGACCTTGCGCGACACGGAGGAATGGCGCCGGCATTTGAACGCGCGCAACACGCTCGGAACATTGTTGCGCCTCGGCGCCATTCCGGTGATCAACGAAAACGACACCGTCGCCACCGAGGAAATCCGCTTCGGCGACAACGACAGGCTGGCGGCACGGGTGGCACAGATGATCAGCGCCGACACGCTTATTCTCCTCTCCGACATCGACGGGCTCTACGAGGCGGACCCACGCCGTAAACCCGATGCAGCGCATATCGCCCTCGTGGAGAAGATCACCGACGCGGTCGAAGCCATGGCGGGCTCAGCGCGCCTTGGCTACAGCTCGGGCGGCATGGTGACCAAGCTTGCAGCCGCCAGGATCGCGACGGGTGCGGGTGCCCGCATGGCGATTGCGTTGGGGCGACAGGCGCACCCGCTCGCAGCCCTCGAAGACGGTGCTCGCTGCACGTGGTTCCTGCCCTCGACGAGCCCGCTCACCGCCCGGCGCCAGCTCATTGCGACCGCACTCAAGCCCACGGGCTCGGTCACAGTCGACGCCGGTGCCGTCAGGGCGCTCGAAGCCAACAAGAGCCTTCTCCCGGCGGGCATCGTCGGGGTCGAGGGTGCGTTCGAGCGCGGTGACGCCATTCTTGTGCGCGACGGTGCCGGTCGAGAAGTGGCGCGCGGCCTTTCGGCCTATTCAGCGGCCGATGCACGCCGCATCATGGGTCATAGGAGTGCTGAGATCGAGGCGCTTCTTGGCTATCGGGGCCGAGAGGAGCTTATCCATCGGGACGATCTCGTACTGCGTTGAATACGCCGGCCGCGGGCTTGCACGGTCGCATGCTGGAACCTTGCGTGAATCTGCGTTAGTTTTGCGCAATCAGGATCGCAGGGCCGAAAGGAGCCGCACGAGTTGAGCGCCGTCAAGTCGATCGAGCGAAGTGATCTTGAGTCGCAAGACGTCGCTGCGATAGTGCGGGCGGTCGGTGCGCGCGCGCGTCTGGCTGCGCGTGAACTTGCGCAGGCGCCGTCGTCCCACAAGGAGGCCGCCTTGCGTGCCATGGCCGCGGCGATCCGATCGGGCAAAGCAAGGATCCTTCAGGCGAACGCCCGCGATCTTGACGAGGCCGGGAGCGCGGATAAGACACCCGCCTTTGTCGATCGGCTGAGGCTCGATCCTGCGCGCGTCGAAGGGATGTCCGCGGGCCTAGAAGCGGTCGCGATCCTGCCGGACCCGGTGGGCCAAGTGATCGCCGAATGGGACCGGCCGAACGGTCTTCATATCGAGCGCGTGCGGGTCCCCCTCGGCGTTATCGGCATCGTGTACGAGGCACGACCGAATGTTACGTCCGATGCTGGGGGGCTTTGCCTCAAGGCGGGCAACGCGGCGATCCTGCGCGGCGGCTCCGAGAGTTTTCATTCCTCGTGCGCGATCGTCGAATGCATGCATGAAGGACTCGCGGCAGCTGGGCTGCCGACCGCGGCGATCCAGCTCGTGCCGACGCGCGATCGCACGGCGGTCGGCGAAATGCTCGCCATGACGGACTCAATCGACGTCATCGTGCCGCGCGGCGGCAAATCCCTCATCGAGCGCGTGCAGCGGGAAAGCCGAATTCCCGTGCTCGCCCATCTCGAGGGCAATTGCCATGTCTATGTCCATAGCAAAGCAACCGTTGCAATGGCGCGTGAGGTAATCGTGAATGCGAAGATGCGCCGCACCGGAGTGTGTGGCGCTGCGGAAAGCGTCCTTGTCGACCGTGCAGTCGCCAAGAGCCACTTGCCTCCGGTGATCGAGGCGCTTGCCGCGGCGGGATGCGAGATTCGTGGAGACGCCGAGGTAGGCACCCTCGATCCCCGCGTGACGGCGGCGAGCGAAGCGGACTGGTCGACCGAATATCTCGACGCGATCCTTTCGGTCAAGATCGTGGGATCGCTTGACGAAGCGATTGGGCACATCAATCGTTACGGCTCCCACCACACGGATGCGATTCTGACCGAGGATCCAGTAGCGGCCGAGCGATTCCTGGCCGAAGTCGACAGCGCCATCGTGCTCCACAACGCTTCGACCCAATTCGCGGACGGCGGGGAATTCGGCATGGGGGCGGAGATCGGTATCGCCACGGGCCGCCTCCATGCACGCGGCCCTGTCGGCGCCGAGCAGCTGACGACGTTCAAATATCGCATCCGCGGCACAGGTCAGACGCGGCCTTGAGTCGATACCCGGCCTCCGCTTCCACGCGCATTGCGGCATTCCGGGCCGTCCAAGGAGGGCGGCGGCGCGTTGGACTCCTAGGCGGCTCATTCAACCCCGCCCATAGCGGCCATCGCCATATCAGCCTTCTCGCCCTCAAATACCTGCGCTTGAACGAGATTTGGTGGCTGGTTTCGCCGCAAAACCCGCTCAAGCCGAGATCGGGCATGGCGCCCTTCGCGGAGCGCCTCGCGGCGGCCCGGCGAATTGTCGCGCGTGATCCCCGCATCAAGGTGTCGGATCTCGAGGCCCGCCTCGGCACGCGCTATACCGCTGACACGGTCGCAGCCCTCAAGCGCCGTTACCCTCGTCATAACTTCGTTTGGCTCATGGGTGCGGACAACCTTTCGCAGATCGTCCACTGGCAGGCTTGGGCGAAAATATTCACGGAACTGTCCATTGCAGTTTTCGATCGTCCCACCTACTCTTTTAGAGCGTTGGCTGGAAAAGCCGCGCGCCGTTACTGGCGCTTTCGCGTGCGGCAGACCCTGGCCAAACGGATTGCCGAGCTTGGGCCGCCGGCGTGGGTGTTTCTTCACATCCCTCTGAACAAGGTCTCGGCGACCGCAATCCGGGCAAGGGGCACGGTTAATACGACGCGATTGAGGAAAGGAGACAGAAACCATAGCACGACGCAAAGTGAAGTCGCTCACCCCGACTGAGGCGCTTTGCCGCCTGATCGAGCGCTCGCTCGACGACGACAAGGCCATCGATCCGGTGCTGATCAGCCTCGAAGAAAAATCGGCCTTTGCCGATTTTCTGGTCATCGCATCGGGATCGTCGCAGCGGCAGGTGGGTGCGATGGCCGAGCATCTCGTCGAGAAGCTCAAGGCCGCTGGGATCCGGACGATCCACGTCGAGGGGACCAAACACGCAGACTGGGTCCTGATCGACGCAGGCGATGTGGTCGTCCACCTCTTCCGCCCCGAAATCAGGGCATTTTACAATCTCGAGAAGCTCTGGGGCCGGGAAGCGCCGGCCGCCGGGCACGGCGCGGAGCTCATCGCTTGAGCTAGTTGCGCCAAACGCCATTGACCGGCAAGCCGTCCCCGCGCTACTCCCGCGGGGTGAGGGGATTGCGTGTCCATGTGATCGCAGTCGGCCGGGCCCGGGGCGGACCCGAGCGCGATCTATATGCTCACTACATGCGCCGTCTCGCTTGGACCGTGAGCCTCAAGGAGATCGAAGTGCGCGGCAGGGTGGCCCCCGCCGATCTCAAGGCGAGGGAGGGCGAGCTTATCCTTGCCGCCCTTCCCGCCGATGCCAAGGTTGTCGCCCTTGATGCGCAGGGCTTGACGCTTTCGAGCGAAGCTTTCGCCAAAAAGCTCCAGAGCTGGGGCCTCGCGGGTACCGGGCAAGTCGCGTTCGTGATCGGTGGTGCCGAGGGGCTCGACGAAGCGGTCATCCAACGGGCCGACCTCCACTTCTCACTTGGCCGAGTCACCTGGCCCCATCTTCTCGTCCGAGCCCTTTTGGCCGAGCAGCTTTACCGGGCGCAACAAATCCTCGCCGGACATCCCTACCACAGAGGTTAACGGCTGGAACGCGTATCGCCTTGAGTGCAAAACACTTTTTTGAGAAGCTCGATTGCCCTATATAAGCAACATGACTGAATTTCGCCGCCCGCGTCCTATCGTCCTCTGCATCCTTGACGGTTGGGGCCATCGCACCGAATGCCAGGACAATGCGATCTGTCAGGCGCACATGCCCGTGTGGGATCGGCTGCTTCGCGAATGTCCATTTGCGCTTCTCGATGCCTCCGCCCACGAGGTCGGTCTTCCCGAAGGCCAAATGGGCAATTCCGAGGTTGGGCACATGAATCTGGGTGCCGGCCGCGTCGTAACACAGGACTTGCCCAGGATCGATCAAGCGATTGCCGAGGGCTCACTCGCAAAGAACCAGCAGTTGGGTCACTTCATTACCAAGCTCAGAGGCAGCAAGGGTCGCGCTCATCTCCTTGGCGTGCTCTCGACCGGCGGCGTGCACGCGCACCAAGACCATATCGCCGCCCTGGCAAGGATCATCGCCGACGCCAGCGTGCCCGTGGTCGTGCACGGCTTCCTCGACGGCCGCGACACGCCGCCGCGCAGCGCACTTGGCTTTCTCGAGAAATTCGAACGCGATATCGCCGGCCGTGGCGACATCACGATCGGCACGGTCGGCGGCCGCTACTACGCCATGGACCGCGACAAGCGCTGGGACCGTGTCGAGCTTGCTTACGATTCGATCGTCCTGGGTGCTGGGAAGCGCGCGCCGGATGCGATAAGTGCGGTCAAAACGGCCTATGCGCGCGGCGAGAACGATGAATTCGTCCAACCGACGGCGATCGGTGGCTATCGCGGAATAGCCGACGGCGACGGCCTCATCATGGGTAATTTCCGGGCCGACCGCGCGCGTCAGCTTCTGACCGCGCTGGTCGATCCCGACTTCGATGGTTTCAAGCGCACGCGGTTCGTTAAATTCGCAGCGGCCGCTGGCCTCGTCGAGTACTCCGAACCGCTCAACCGCTTCCTCACGGCACTCTTCGCACCCCAAGACTTGTCGGAGACGCTCGGCGAGACGATCGCGAGGGCGGGTCTCAAGCAACTGCGCATCGCGGAAACCGAAAAATACGCTCATGTCACATTCTTCTTCAACGGAGGTGCCGAGGACCTGTTTCCCGGTGAGGAACGTGTTCTAATCCCCTCGCCCAAGGTTGCGACGTACGATCTAAAGCCGGAAATGTCAGCGAACGAGGTGACCGACAGGCTCGTCGACGCGATTGCAGGCGCCAAGTTCGACTTCGTGGTCGTTAATTATGCCAACGGCGACATGGTGGGCCATACCGGCATTCTCGACGCCGCGATCAAGGCCGCGGAGACCATCGACCGCTGCCTCGAGCGGCTCGAAGCGGCAGTCAAGAAGGCGGGCGGTTGTCTGCTTATTACCGCCGACCACGGAAATCTCGAGGAAATGCGTGATCCCGCGACGGGGCAACCCCAAACCGCGCACACCATGAATCCCGTGCCGATCGTGCTCGTCAATGCGCCCGCCTCAGTGGTGTCGCTGGCGCATGGCCGCCTCGCCGACGTTGCTCCGACGATTCTGGCGCTCATGGGACTTCACAAGCCAAGTGCCATGACCGGGCATACGCTGCTTCGCCCGGAACATGCGGTGACGGCCATCGAACCGTTGACAGCAGGTCGACGTGCCTCGGCGTGAGCTGGGCATTGGATCGATTTTCCTCGCGGCCCTCGCGGTGACCGCACTATCCGGCCTTGGCGCGACCTCTGTCGCCGGTCAACCGGCAACCAATCCGGATACGGACACCGTCGGCATGACCCTTAAGGAAGTGGAAAGCGCCCTCCAGCGCGAAAGGACGCGGGCGGGCGAACTCGACGAACAGGCCGGCAACATCTCAAAAGATCTCGAGCAAGTGCGTGCGCAGATGATCGAGGCGGCGAAAGCATCACAGGAGCAGGAGGCGCAGATAACCGAGCTCGAGGCGACACTGGACGAACTGCGCGCATCGGAGGACGAGAAAACAGCGGCATTTCACGAGCGTCGCACGCAACTCTCAAAGACGCTCGGTGCTCTCGAGCGTCTCTCCCTCTACCCGCCCGAGGCCCTCGCGGCATTTCCCGAGAGTCCCGTCGACACCGTGCGCTCGGCCCTTCTCTTGCGTGCAGCAGTTCCCGCCGTCGAGGCGCAGGCAAGCAAACTTCGCTTCGATATCTCCGCTCTGCAGAAGGTACGAGCGCAGATCGTCGCCGAGCGCAGTGCGCTCGAATCGGCAAAGCAGCGGCTCGCAAGCGATAATCTCCGCCTTGCCAGTCTCTTCGGGCGCAAGGACCAACTCTATCGAGAAACCGAGGTCGCGCGGCGCGCGGCCGAGGATCATATGAACAAGCTTTCATCTCAAGCCCGGGATTTGCGCGACCTTATGGACCGAGTTGAGGCCGAGCGGGCCCGGCGTGAGGCGGCGGAACGGGCGCGTGCCGGGGAATTGGCGCAAGTCAGTCCGGTACTGCCTCCCGCCGAATCATCGCCCAATATGGGGAGCGGGAATACGAAGCTCGCCTCCATCCCGGCCGATCAGGCGCCCGCGATCCGGCAAATAAGCACGGCACAAGGCCGGCTGACGCTACCGGCCCGAGGCCAAATCGTTAAGGAATTTGGTGTAAACGAGGAATTTGGGAATATTAGCAAGGGGATAACGCTCCGGACCCGGCCGGGAGCCCAGGTGGTAGCGTCGTTCGACGGTCAAGTCGCGTTTGCGGGACCTTTTCGAGGCTACGGGCAAATCTTGATCATCGAACACAGCGAAGGCTATCATACGCTGCTCTCGGGCTTGTCGCGGATCGATGTGGCCGCAGGTCAATGGGTTCTGGCAGGCGAACCGGTAGGGATCATGGGGTCGGGCGAGAGCGGTGGCCCCGAATTATATGTAGAGTTACGTCGCAATGGCCGGCCTATCGATCCTTTGCCTTGGCTGGCGCTTCACAATGGTAAGGTAAGCGGATGATGCGTCATTTCATGATGGCGACCGCAATGGCTGTCGCCCTGGTATTTGCTCCCCTCTTCGTCTCGGCCCAGACGGCCGGCACAGCCGGAAATTCCGGCGCTGGCAACAATGCCGAAACGTATCGAGCGCTCAGCTTGTTCGGCGATGTGTTCTCCAAGGTCAAGGAGGACTATGTCGAACCGGTCGACGACGACAAGCTGATCGAATCGGCGATCAACGGCATGTTGACGTCGCTCGATCCGCACTCGAGCTACCTGAACGCCAAGAGCTTCCGCGACATGCAAATTCAGACCCGCGGTGAGTTCGGCGGCCTCGGCATCGAGGTCACCATGGAGAACGGGTTCGTCAAGGTCGTCTCGCCGATCGACGACACGCCTGCGGCACAGGCGGGTCTCAAGCCAGGTGATTTCATCGTCGGCCTCGACGGCGAACCCGTGTTGGGGATGACGCTCGAAGATGCAGTCGAGAAGATGCGCGGTCCGGTTAATTCGACGATCAAACTGACGATCCGCCGCGAAAAGCAGGAACCGTTCGACGTCACGCTCAAGCGTGCGACGATCAAGATACAATCCGTCCGCTCGCAGATCATGGACAATGTCGGCTATATCCGCATTTCGTCCTTTAGCGAGCAGACTGACGAGGGCGTCAAGGCCGCGATGAAGAAGTTCAAGGACACGCTCGGCAAAAAGCTCTCTGGGATCGTGCTCGATTTGCGTAACAATCCGGGCGGACTTCTCGATCAGGCCGTCGCCGTGTCGGATGATTTCCTGGACCGTGGCGAGATCGTGTCGACCCGGGGACGCCGCCCCGAGGACGTGCAGCGCTTCAATTCCCATGGACACGATCTCGTGGCGGGAATTCCCATGGTCGTCCTGATCAATGGGGGCTCGGCATCGGCATCGGAAATCGTTGCGGGCGCTTTGCAGGATCACCATCGCGCGGTACTGCTCGGCACACGATCCTTCGGCAAGGGTTCGGTGCAGACCATCGTACCGCTCGGCAGCCACGGCGCCATGCGGCTTACGACGGCGCGTTACTACACGCCCTCCGGCCGGTCAATCCAGGCGCGTGGCATCGAACCGGATATCCTGGTCGATCAAGCGAAGATCGAACGTGTGGCGGAGCCTGATATCCGTAGTGAGCGCGACCTCAAGGGAGCACTTACCAATGACACGCCCGGCGGAGGGCCGAATTCCGGCGAGACTCCGAAGGGCGAAACCGCGCCGAGTGGCGACCAAAGCAAGGCCAAACCCGAGGGGACTGGCGATGACGCCAACAAGGACGCCAATGGCGATAAGGCGCTCGACGCCCAAGACTATCAACTCGCTCGCGCGGTCGATCTTCTGCGTGGTATGGCCCTCTTTCAGGCGAAAGTGACGAATTGAGGGCACGGGGTTGAGCGGCCGGCTGCAAGGGCGGAAGCGTGGATGAGGGAAGCGAGAAAGAGGGCAAGTTCCCGAAGCTGAGTGCCCTTGGTGCGACGGCCACGGTGCTCGCTCTCCTCTTCGTCGGCTTAATTGCGTGGGCATGGTTCGCCGGCACGCCGGAGGTGGAACCACCTGCGGTAATGGGGATGGTTGGGACCAATTCCGGGGTGGTCGTAGCGCTTCCGGCGGCCGTTCCACCACCCACCTCTGCCGAATCCCATGTAACACCCACCACGGAGGCGGCCCAACCGGTCGCCCCGTCCGCCGCAGAGAATGGCGGAACCACGGCTCCACCCACGCCAGAGCAAGCGAACGCACCAGCACCCGCACCCCCAACCGCACCGGTTACTGAACAGACGGCGGTGGCACCCGTCGCAGCGACACCCCCTGCGCCGACGCCACCTGCCCCCGACGCATCACCCCCTGCTGACGCCGCCCCGCCTGCAGCATCTTCGCCCGCAACGTCCCTAAGTGCCGCCGTCCAATCGAATGCGAAGCCGCCGGAACCTTTTGAGGAGATTGCACTCGTCCCGGCGCCGGTTCCCGATCTCACCGAGCAAACTCGCGCCGGCCTCCTGCCCCGCGTCGCTTCGGATGGACGTGAACCGTGGCAAGTCTACGCCCGGCCATTCGATCGCCGCGACGCGCATCCCCGCGTCGCCATCGTGATCGGGAATCTCGGAATTTCGAGTGCTGCAACCGAAGCGGCGATCGGTCAGTTGCCGGGGGGCGTCACTCTTGCCTTTTCGCCCTATGCGACGCGGCTCGACCAATACGTTCCTCTGGCGCGCGGTGCGGGGCACGAAGTATTGCTCGGCGCTCCGATGGAGCCGGTAAGCTATCCCGCAAACGACCCAGGCCCCCAAGCGCTCCTCACCACACTTTCACCGGCTGAAAACCTCCAGCGGCTGACTTGGCAACTCTCCCGCTTCACGGGTTATGTCGGGGTTACGAACTACATGGGATCGAGATTCACCGCATCGGAGCGCGATATACGCCCGATACTCGAGGAGCTTCACAAACGGGGTCTTCTATTCTTCGACAGCCACTCCGCCGGAAGCAGCGTGGCCGGGCGAATCGCGGCCCAGATCGGAATGCCGACCGCATCGAACGAGCGTTTCATCGATACCGAACCCTCGCGCGCCGCGATCTCCCAGGCGTTGGCCGCAGTCGAGGAGGAGGCGAAGCAAAAGGGCAGCGCCATCGCAATGGGATTCCCCTACAACGTGACAATCGAGCGCGTGGCCGCATGGACAAAAACACTTGCCGACGCAGGCATCGCGCTTGCACCCGTATCGGCAATGGTGAGCGATGACAAGAAAGCCAACTGACACCGACACGGCCGTTGCGGAGGGCCAGCCCTATCGCAAAGGTGTGGGGATCATGCTCGTGAACGATCGGAACCTCGTCTTCGTGGGACGCCGCGCCGACACGCCGGGCGAAGCGTGGCAGATGCCCCAGGGTGGCATCGATCGCGGAGAGACGCCGCGGGAAGCGGCGTTGCGCGAGCTCGAAGAAGAGGTCGGGACCGACAAGGCGGAGATTCTCGCCGAAAGCCAGGATTGGCTTGCATACGATCTGCCGCCCGCAGTGCGCCCGGAGGCATGGGGCGGGCGGTATCGGGGGCAGAAGCAAAAATGGTTCCTGTGCCGCTTCCTCGGCACCGATGCCGACATCGATCTCGAACGACACCACGATCGCGAATTCACCGCTTGGCGCTGGGTCGAGCCTGCCTCGCTGCCGCGCTTCATCGTCGCCTTCAAGCGAGAGCTTTATGAGGCGGTACTTCGCGAGTTCAGCACCTATTTGCACTGAGCCGGCCGCAGCGTTCCTGCTGGTCCCGCCGGGGCGATTGTGCTAACCCGACGAAGTGGCCTGGACATATATGGTAACGCTCAGATCGGCGGCTGCGAAAATGCGCTCGACGGATCGCGGGGAGTGAGATGAAAAGTCTTTGGTCCGACGACGATAGCAAGACAGCAGTCGCGCGATACGGCGACAAGGGAATCGGCGAGGATTTGGCGCTTCGCGTCTACACGACCCGCCTCCTTGGTGGCGAACCGCGGCTCGTCCTCCACGGTGGGGGCAATACCTCCGTCAAGACCGCGGTCAAGGACCTTTTGGGCGAGATCGTCGATGTTCTCTGCGTGAAGGGCAGCGGATGGGATATGGGCGGGATCGAGCCCGCGGGCCTGCCCGCCGTCCGGCTCGCACCCCTTTTGCGCCTCCGTAGCCTGGTGTCGCTAACGGACGAAGAAATGGTCAACGTCCAGCGCAGCAACCTCCTCGACAGCACGGCCCCCAATCCCTCGGTCGAGACGCTCCTCCACGCGTTCCTGCCGCACAAATTCATCGACCACACCCATGCGAATGCCGTTCTCGCGATCAGCGACCAGCCGGACGGCGATGCCATCTGCCGCGAGGTCTACGGATCGCGCGTGGCCATCGTCCCCTACATCATGCCGGGCTTTGCGCTGGCGAAAGCCGCAGCCGAAGTTCATGAAGCACACCCGGACGTCGAGGGGTTGGTGCTCCAGAAGCACGGCATTTTCTCGTTCGGTGCGAGTGCGCAAGAAGCCTACGAACGCATGATCGCCCTCGTGACTCTGGCCGAGGTGCGGCTTGAGCGCGGCAATAATCGCAAGTTCAAGGTCGCGGCCCTGCCGAAATCCGTCGCGACCGCGGCCGAGATCGCGCCGATCCTGCGGGGCCTCTCGGCCCTTCCTGTCAAACCAGAAAGCGGGGTGTACAGGCGATTCGTCATAGCGTACCGCAACGGTTCGGACGTACTCAACTATGTGAATGGAGCCGAACTGTCGCGCTATAGCCAGCAAGGGGTCGTCACACCCGACCATGCAATTCGCACCAAGCCGAAGCCGATCGTCCTGCCAGCGCCGGTCGCGGGCGGCCTCGATCGCTTCGCCGACGCGGCGCGCGTCGCATTCGACACCTACAAGGCCGACTATCACGCCTATTTTGTGCGCAACAATGCGATCTCCGACGTGAAACGCAAAGAGCTTGACGGCGCGCCGCGCGTGGCACTCGTGCCCGGTGTCGGCGTCTTCGGGTTCGGAGCCTCCGCCAAAGATGCGCGAATTGCAGCCGATTTAGCCGAGACGACGATCGAGGTCATCACAAACGCCGAACGCATCGGTCGGTTCGAGAGTATTCGCGAGTTCGACGTCTTCGATATGGAACATTGGTCGCTCGAGCAGGCGAAGCTCGGCAAGAGTGCCGAAAAGCCCCTACAGCGCCAAGTCGTGGCGGTCACGGGTGGGGGAAGCGGCATCGGTGCCGCCACCGCGGCGGCGTTTGCCGCGAAAGGTGCGGAGGTCGCGGTCATCGATCGAGACCCGGCGCTCGCCGAGGAAGTTGCCCGAAAAATCGGCGGATTCGCGATAGTGTGCGACGTGACCGATCGCGCACAGGTCGCGTCCGCATTTGAACGTGTTGCGGAGACCTATGGCGGGGTGGATGTCGTCGTCTCGAATGCGGGCGCTGCTTGGCAAGGCCGCATCGGTGAAGTGACCGAGGCGATATTGCGTGAGAGTTTCGAGCTTAATTTCTGGGCGCATCAGTTCGTCGCACAGCAGGCAGTGCGCATCATGAAAGTCCAGGGAACCGGGGGCTGCCTTCTTTTCAACACGTCGAAGCAGGCTGTCAATCCAGGTCCCGATTTCGGCCCCTATGGGCTTCCGAAGGCGGCTACGCTCTTTCTCATGCGGCAATACGCCATCGACTACGGCAAGAGCGGCATTCGCTCGAACGCGGTCAATGCCGACCGGATTCGCTCGGGCCTGCTCAATGACGAGATGATCGCGGCACGGGCCAAGGCGCGCGGCGTCAGCGAGCGGACATACATGGCGGGCAATTTGCTCGAGCGGGAGGTGACAGCGGAAGACGTGGCGCAATGCTTCGTGGCACTGGCACTCGCCGAGAAAACCACGGGCGCGGTGTTGACCTGCGACGGCGGGAACGTCGCCGCGGCGCTGCGATGATCGCGATGAACCCCTTCGAGCTTCGTGTCCCCGCATCCGAAGGGCTGCCGCTCGTCTATGACTCTCCCCACAGCGGGCGTTACTACCCTGAGGATTTCCGCTTCAAGCCGCCGTTGCGGCTGATGCGCCGAGGCGAGGACGCCTATGTCGACGAACTCATCGCCGATGCGTCGGCACGGGGGGTTACGGTGCTCCTCGCGAACTACCCGCGCGTCTATGTCGATGCCAACCGCGAGCACGACGACATCGATGAATCACTGCTTGCCGAGCCGTGGCCCGGAACCCTTCGTCCGACCGGGAAATCGCGCCGAGGACTCGGCCTCATTCGCCGCGACATTGTGCCAGGCGTCGAGGTTCACGCGGAGAAACTTACGGTCGCCGAGGTCAAACGTCGACTCGACAATGTCTATTGGCCTTATCACCGGGCACTCCGCGCCGAACTCGACCGCGCCAAGACGCGCTACGGATTCGTCTGGCACATCGACTGGCACTCGATGAAATCTGTCGGCAACCGAATGACTCCGGACGGCGCGCGCAGGCGCGCCGATTTCGTGATCGGCGATCTCGATGGCGCCAGCGCAGAGCGAGAGCTTGTCGAGTTCATCGTCGGATCGTTGCGCGATTTCGGATACCGCGTCGTTCTCAACGACCCCTATAGAGGTGCCGCGATCGTGCGGCGGAGTGCAGCACCGGAGCGCGGATTTCACTCGGTGCAGATCGAGATCAACCGCGCCCTCTACCTTGATGAAGCGGCGGTCGAGCTGAATGCGGGCTTCGAGAAATTGCGCGCAGATATCGAGGCATTCACGATGCGCCTCGTCGAGGCAGCGAGAGCGCGCGTCTGCTGAGGGTCTTCTTTAGCGACAAGGGCGATCGAGATCTTGCCCGCCGCCCAATTCGTGCGATTTTGACAGTTGACGAGACGGTCGTCGTGGGCCTTCGATCCGCGGTCGGTCAAGGATCACGAGACGTCGACGCGAGCGAGTCGTTCCGCGCGGCTTTGCATGAACCGCGTGGCGAGCTTGGAGAGGCCGTGGCTGAGCCGGCCTTGGGGATTGAGTCCGACCGCCTTGAGGAGCATGGCGATGCCGCGCTCCACATGGTTTGGCCGGTAGTAGCTGTAAGTCCGGCGCACATAGGCGGCCTTGTAACGCCTGCGATCGTAGGGGCCGTCGCCCGCGTGATTCGCCGCGTAATAGGCGAAGGCAAGTTCGTCGTCCTCGGTCTCGAAAAGGCGGAACATCGCCACCCAGAATCGCCGTAACGGTCCGATTCTCTCGCTTTCGATATAGCGGGTGAGGTGCGAGTAGAAGAGCTTGTAGTGCCGATGTTCGTCCGCGGCGATGTGCTTGCAAATCTCTTGGAGCACCGGTTCCTTAGCCGCAGCCGCTAGGGCGGTATAATACGAGCTTGTGCCAACTTCGACCACGCAGCGCGCGATAAGCTCGCCCGTTCGCGTCCCGCGCACGGAGCGGGTTGCCTCGGTCGGGAGCCTGATTTTGCTCGCAAAAAGTTCGAACACGCGGTCGAAATCGTAGCTGGGGTCGGCGAGTTTCGCCCAGCGGGCGAGCGCCTTGCCGTGCTGGACTTCTTCGTTCGCCCAAACCCAGGCCGCTTCCTGAAAGCTCGGGTCGCCCTGAAAGACGCTTTCGAGATAGCGGGCGTATTCGTAGCCGTTATGCTCGACGAGGCTCGCGGCCTTGACGATTTTCAGGATATCGGGATCGACCTTGGCGCGATCGAAGCGATCCCAGGCTATGTCGTCTAGCGACCAGTGTGCCATGCACAGCTCACAGCGCTCGCGTTAGCTTGGTTTCCCGCAACCTGACCACCCACCCAATTATACCGCAGGGCGCTCCCGCCCTGGCAAGGGGAGTTGAGAGGTCGGTGGATAATTCTCGGGTAGGGGGTCAGGCGCTTGCAGCCTTGAGTTTGGCTTCGGCGATGGCGATTTTCGCGGAAACACCGTGTTTTTCGGCCTCGTCCTTGGCGTCCTCCAAGTCCTCGCGCAAACTCTTGAGCTCGGATTCGACCTTCGGGCGGTCGATTTCTCCGACCGGCATGGCGGAATCGGCCAGAACGGTGCAGCGCTCAGGTGTGACTTCCGCGTAGCCGCCCGCGATGAAAATCCGCTCGGTTACCTGCTTTTCGTCGTAAATATCGATCACACCAGGGCGAATCATGGAAAGGAACGGCGCGTGCCGACGGAGCACGCCGAAATTTCCTTCGCTGCCGGGTATCACGACCATCCGGACCTCCTCCGAAAGGAGAAGCCGCTCAGGGCTCACGAGCTCGAATCGTAGTTTTTCTGCCATGGCGCTCGAGTCTCCTCGCGATCGTCCTTCAACCACCGCCCGACGGGTCAGGCCGCCTCAGCGGCCATCTTCTTGGCCTTTTCGATCGCCTCGTCGATCGTGCCCACCATGTAGAACGCAGATTCGGGCATGTCGTCATACTTGCCCTCGACGATGCCCTGGAAGCCTTTGATGGTGTCTTCGAGATTGACGAAGACGCCAGGCGAGCCCGTGAAAACCTCGGCGACGTGGAAGGGCTGAGATAGGAAGCGTTGGATTTTCCGCGCCCGCGCGACGGTGAGCTTGTCTTGCTCCGACAGCTCTTCCATGCCGAGGATCGCGATGATGTCCTGAAGCGATTTGTAAGTCTGGAGAATGCGCTGCACCTCGCGCGCGACCTTGTAGTGCTCTTCGCCGACGATGCGTGGATCGAGCACGCGTGAGGTCGAGTCAAGCGGGTCGACTGCGGGATAGATTCCGAGCTCCGCGATCTGGCGCGAGAGCACCGTGGTCGCGTCCAGATGGGCGAAGGAGGTCGCGGGGGCGGGGTCCGTCAAGTCGTCGGCGGGCACATAAATCGCCTGCACCGACGTGATCGAACCCTTCTTGGTCGTCGTGATCCGCTCCTGCAGGGTACCCATGTCGGTCGCGAGGGTGGGCTGATAGCCGACGGCGGAAGGAATTCGGCCGAGAAGAGCAGACACTTCCGAGCCCGCCTGCGTGAAGCGGAAGATGTTGTCCACGAAAAAGAGCACGTCCTGGCCCTCGTCATCGCGGAAATATTCTGCAACCGTAAGGCCCGAGAGGCCGACGCGCGCCCGCGCACCGGGCGGCTCATTCATCTGGCCGTAAACGAGCGCCACTTTCGAGCCCGGCCCATCGAGCTTGATGACACCCGACTCGATCATCTCATGGTAGAGGTCGTTGCCCTCGCGCGTGCGCTCGCCCACGCCGGCGAACACGGAGTAGCCGCCATGGGCCTTGGCGACGTTGTTGATGAGCTCCATGATCAGCACGGTCTTGCCCACGCCGGCGCCGCCGAACAGGCCGATCTTGCCTCCCTTCGCGTAGGGCTCGAGCAAGTCCACGACCTTGATTCCCGTCACCAGGATCTCAACGTCGGTCGATTGATCCACATAGGCGGGTGCGGGCCGATGGATCGGCAATGTCCGCGTCGCACCCACGGGGCCGCGTTCGTCGACCGGCTCGCCGATTACATTGAGGATGCGGCCGAGCGTTTCGGGCCCGACGGGCATGGTGATGGGGTTCCCCGTGTCGCGCACGGTCTGGCCACGCACGAGTCCGTCGGTCGTATCCATGGCGACAGTGCGCACCGTGCCCTCGCCGAGATGCTGGGCGACCTCGAGCACGAGACGGCGATCGGGGATATCGACCTCGAGTGCGTTCAGAATCATGGGCAGGTCGCCCTCGAAACTCACGTCGACGACCGCACCCATGATCTGTGTGATCGTGCCGACAAGGTTTTTGGCCATTCTGTTCTCCACTCTCTAGCCAGTGTGCACGCTTCGCCGAAACGTGATCGTATCCGATGACCTGTTCTCGGTGATGCTATTGCGTCACCGATCCCTCCCTCAAGGGGAGCGGACTTGCTGGGGGATCAATCGCCGGACCGATCATGATCTAAATCGCCTCCGCGCCCGAGATGATCTCAATGAGTTCCTTGGTGATCGCGGCCTGACGCGTACGGTTGTAGTTGAGCGTAAGTTTGTTGATCATATCGCCCGCGTTGCGGGTTGCGTTGTCCATCGCCGACATACGTGCCCCCTGCTCGCTCGCGTTGCTCTCGACGAGGGCGCGATAAATTTGCATCGCGACATTGCGCGGAAGGAGATGGACAAGGATCTCCTCCTCCTCGGGCTCGTACTCGTAGACGGCCGTCGGCCCTATCGGTGCAGCCTCGGAGGCGGGCGCCTCCGGCGCCAGAAAGGGCACGATCTGCTGACGCGTGACGATCTGCACGATGGCCGATTTGAACTTGTTATAGACTATGGTGCAGGCATCGAACTCGCCCGCCGCGAACATCGCGCTGATGCGCTGGCCGATCTGGTCGGCGGTTTCGAAAGTCGGGCGAGGGCGCGAGGCATCCTGAATAGTATCGACGATCATCGCCGCGTAATCGCGGCGGAGCTGGTCCCGACCCTTACGGCCGACACAGAGAATCTTGACAGTGTTTCCCTGCCCCACGAGCGCGCGAATGAGCCTCCGCGACTCACGCACGATCGAGGAATTGAAACTGCCGCAGAGGCCTCGATCCGCGGTCATCACAACGATGAGGTGCACGTCGCTCTTGCCCGTGCCGACCAGCATTTTGGGCGCACCGGGGCGATTGCGCATGCTGGCGGCGAGCGAGCGCAGCATCGCTTCCATGCGCTCGGCATAGGGGCGAGCGGCCTCCGCCTGTTCCTGCGCGCGCCTCAGCTTCGCCGCCGAGACCATCTTCATGGCCGACGTGATCTTGCGCGTCTGTTTGACGCTGCTGATGCGCTGTCTCAGGCTCTTAAGGCTCGGCATCCCTCGCGTTCCCTGGGGTGATCGGGTTTGTCAGGCTCAGGCGAGACCCTTGACGACGTTCTCGATGATGCCCTTGAGACTCTCCTCGGTCGCGGGCTTGATCTCGCGATCGTTGCGGATGGCCTCGGATACCGCCTTGCCACCCCCCCTGAGCTCGGAGAGCAGCGAGCTCTCGAAGCGGCGGATATCGTCGATCTTGATGTTGTCGAGAAAGCCGCGCACGCCGGCGAAGATCACGGCCACCTGCTCCTCGACGGGCATCGGCTGATACTGGTCTTGCTTTAGAAGCTCGGTCAAGCGCGAGCCGCGCGCGAGGAGTCTCTGCGTCGAGGCGTCGAGATCCGAGGCGAATTGCGAGAACGCGGCCATCTCGCGGTACTGCGCAAGCTCGAGCTTGATGCGACCGGCGACCTGCTTCATCGCCTTGATCTGGGCGGCCGAGCCGACGCGGCTCACCGAAAGGCCGACATTCACGGCCGGCCTGATTCCGGCATAGAAAAGATCGGTTTCGAGAAAAATCTGTCCATCCGTGATCGAGATCACATTGGTCGGAATATAGGCCGACACGTCGTTCGCCTGGGTCTCGATCACCGGCAGTGCGGTGAGCGAGCCGGAGCCGTGCTTGTCGCTCATCTTCGCTGCCCGCTCAAGCAATCGACTGTGGAGATAGAAGACGTCGCCTGGATAGGCTTCGCGGCCCGGCGGGCGGCGGAGCAGGAGAGACATCTGGCGGTACGCGACCGCCTGCTTCGAGAGATCGTCGTAGAAGATCACGGCGTGCATGCCGTTGTCACGGAAGTATTCGCCCATCGTGCAGCCGGTATAGGGGGCGAGATATTGAAGTGGCGCTGGTTCGGATGCGGTCGCGGCGACCACGATCGAATATTCGAGCGCACCGAAATCCTCGAGCGTCTTGACGAGCTTCGCCACACTCGAGCGCTTCTGGCCGACCGCCACATAAACGCAATAGAGTTTGCGCTTCTCATCGCCCGAGCTGTTTATGCCGCGCTGGTTGATGATGGTATCGATGGCGATTGCGGTCTTGCCGGTCTGACGGTCGCCGATGACAAGCTCGCGCTGGCCGCGCCCGATTGGAATCAGGCTGTCGATCGCCTTGAGCCCGGTTTGCATCGGTTCGCTCACGGACTTGCGGGGAATGATTCCGGGCGCTTTGACCTCGACGCGCTTGTTCGTCACGTCCTTGAGGGGACCTTTGCCGTCGATGGGGTTACCGAGGGCGTCGACGACCCTGCCAAGCAGCCCGCGGCCGGTCGGCACCTCGACGATGGCGCCGGTGCGCTTGACGACTTCGCCTTCCTCGATGGTGCGGTCGTAGCCGAAGATCACGACGCCGACATTGTCGGTTTCGAGGTTCAGGGCCATGCCCTTGATGCCGCCCGGAAACTCGACCATTTCGCCGGCCTGGACCTTGTCGAGGCCGTGGACGCGCGCGATGCCGTCGCCGACCGAAATGACCTGACCCACCTCGGCCACGTCCGCCTGGGCGTCGAAATTGGCGATCTGCTGTTTCAGAATTGCGGAGATTTCCGCGGCCCGGATTTCCATCAGCCAACACCTTTCATCGCAAGCTGTAGCCTTTGCAGTTTGCTCCTTAGCGAGCTATCGACCATCCTCGACCCGACTTTTACAACGAGACCACCGACGAGAGCCGGATCGACTTTGAGATTG
>DASPOR010000204.1 GCA_035625915.1 Alphaproteobacteria bacterium
CCCGGGCGGCCCCAAAATCGCGGGCCAGGGCGGTTTTGGGCCGTGAAAAAGCGGGCTTTGTCAAAGAACCATTGGGCGTCCCGGGGAAATCGCGATTGAACCTAGCGTCCAGATGTGTCACGCAAATCCAAGTGGCAAGGGGAGAAACGCGCGCCGTGGCATCGAGGCTGACCGCAATTTATCGCATCCGAGCCGACGAAGGATCGATCGATCGCCGCGCAGACGCGATCGCCACGGAGCAAAGCGTGGAAATGCCCATTTCCGCGATCGACGATCCCCAGATCCTCGCGGATATCGTGGGCCGGGTCGCGGGGATAAAGGAGATCGGCGAGCACCTTTTCGAGGCGCGCATCGACTTGGCCGTCACGACGACCGGCCTCGAGGCCGGGCAACTCATGAACATGTTGTTCGGCAACACCTCAATTCACGACGACGTCGTCTTGCACGACGTCGAATTTCCCCCCGAAATGTTCTCGACATTCGCCGGCCCGCGTCACGGCATCGATGGTTTGCGCGCGCTGACGGGTGCGAATGGACGTGCCATGACCTGTTCGGCACTGAAGCCGCAAGGCCTATCGCCGGCACGGCTCGCCGAATTGGCGGGGCAACTCGCCCGGGGTGGGCTCGATTTCATCAAGGACGATCATGGTCTTGCCGACCAGGCCTACAGTCCCTTCGCGGAGCGCGTGCGCGCTTGCGCGCGCGCCGTGCGGGAAGCCCGTGCGGCGACCGGGCGGCATACCCTTTATGTACCGAGCCTTTCGGGCGATCTCGACAGGCTTCGAGTGCAGATCGATTTTGTCAGGGAAAACAGTCTTGCGATGGTGCTCATCGCCCCGATGATTGTCGGCATCCCGGCCCTCTCCGCTCTCGTCAATGACTACCCCGAGATCGCCTTCATGGCGCATCCAGCGATGGCGGGTGCGGCCCGGATCGCACCTCCGCTGCTCCTCGGAAGGCTTTTCCGTCTCTTCGGCGCAGACGCCACCATTTTTCCCAATCATGGGGGGCGATTTGGTTATTCCCGCGAGACCTGCCGGCAATTGGCGGAGGCCGCCGCCGCATCGTGGGGAGGGCTGCGCATGACAGCACCGGTGCCCGCCGGCGGGATGACGCTCGAACGGGTCCCGGAGATGCTTGACTTCTATGGCCCCGATGTAATCCTACTGATCGGCGGCGGATTGCTCGCCGCGCGTGAGCGATTGACCGAATCGACAGCGGCTTTCACGCGCTCGGTGCAGCAGCACCAATATAAGTGAGAATGCATGGACACGAACGACACGGGACGCATCCGCGATTTCCTCGACGGGTTTCGATGGGACAGGGTCGCCCATCTTCCTTATAAAGAGGAGGGGAGTGCGCCATTCAAAGACATAACCCGACAAGTTCTTTTCGCCGATCCGCGGCTGCATTGCGAACTGCGCTATTTCGAAATGGCGGCCGGCGGCTATTCCACACTCGAGCGCCATGCGCATATGCACGGCGTGATGGTTCTGCGCGGACGGGGAGAATGTCTCGTCGGCGGCGAGGTGCGTGCGGTGAAACCTTACGACCTTGTTTCGATTCCACCGTGGACGTGGCACCAATTCCGTGCCTCGCGGCGTGAGCCGCTCGGGTTTCTCTGCATGGTCAACGCCGAGCGCGACAGGCCGCAGCTTCCGACGGTGGAGGAACTCAGCGCCCTCCGGGCCGATCCCCACATAGCCGCCTTCCTCGACGGGCGCTCAGCGAGCTGAGGCTTGCAGATGGACTTTGCATCGTTCAAGCGCTCGCTCTCCGCCGAAACGCCGGCCGCGGAGCTGCGTGGCGCACTTCAGGCACTTTGGTGGGACGCGAAGGGCGATTGGGATAAGGCGCATAAATGTGCGCAGGCCGACAAAAGTAAATCAGGCGACTGGGTCCATGCCTATCTTCACCGGAAGGAGGGCGACGCATCCAATGCGGGCTATTGGTATGGCCGCGTGGGGAAGGAATTGTCGAAGCTTTCCCTCGAAGAGGAATGGCGCGAAATTTCGGAAGCACTGCTGAGGGAGGGCCTCTAAAGCTCAACGCGCCGCCGTGCCTGTGCTACTATGACGAATGACAAGCGACCCCCAAGAGGGTCGACGGAACCATAAGGGAGGCCAAAAATGACAACAGTTGAAAGCGCCAGTGCCACGCTATCCGATGCCGAGCATTCGAAGCAGCTTCGCCGCGCGATTGTGGCGAGCACGGTCGGCACCGCGATCGAATGGTACGATTTCTTCCTCTACGGCGTGGTCACGGCCAGCGTCTTCGCGAAGCTCTATTTTCCGAACGAAGATCCGCTGTCGGGAACATTGAATTCGTTCGCCATTTACGCCGTTGGCTTCATTGCACGCCCGATCGGGGCGGCGATCTTCGGCCACTACGGCGATCGCATCGGCCGTAAGGCGACGCTGATCGCAACACTCATGTTGATGGGTGTCGCAACCTTCCTCGTGGCTTTCGTGCCGAGCTACAGCAGCATCGGCATCTGGGGTGCGATCATCCTCACCGTCCTGCGGTTCGTTCAAGGTGTGGGGGTGGGCGGGGAATGGGGTGGGTCGGTGCTCCTTTCGATGGAATGGGCCAAGACGAGCTCATCCCGGGGTTTCGTGGCATCCTGGCCGCAATTCGGGGTACCCTGCGGTCTGTTGCTCTCAAATCTCGCTTTCCTTGCGTTCAGCGCGATTTCCGGTGATCAGTTCATCGTCTGGGGCTGGCGGATACCGTTCATGCTCAGCATCGTCCTCGTCGGTATCGGCCTCTACATCCGGCTCGGCATTCTCGAAACGCCCGTTTTCACGAAGTTGGTCTCGGAGAAGAAGATCGAGCGCCAGCCCATGCTCGAGGTGATCAAGCGGCACCCGAAGGAGATCATCGTCTCGGCGTTCGTGCGCGTTGCGGAGCAGGCCCCGTTCTACCTCTTCACGGTTTTCGTGTTCGTATATGGGACGAAGGCCTTGAATTTATCGCGGGATTTCATCCTCTTCGCGGTCATGGTGGCATCCTGCGTGTCGTTCGTTTCGATCCCGCTCTCCGGCCATATTTCCGATCGTATTGGCCGCCGAAAGATGTATGTGCTGGGTGCGATAACGGTCGGTGTGTTCGGGTTCATTTACTTCGCCATGTTGGACTCCGGCTCATCGGCGCTGATCTTCCTCGCGATCGTGCTCTCCCTGATCCCGCACGACATGATGTACGGTCCCCAAGCGGCCTTCATCGCGGAATCCTTCACGGGCCGGCTCCGCTACAGCGGCGCCTCGCTCGGCTACCAGCTCGCGTCGATCATCGCCGGCGGCCCGGCGCCGTTGATTGCGACCGCACTATTCGCTAAATACATGTCCGGCTACGCAGTCGCGGCCTATATTCTCTTCTGCGCCGTCGTTACGGTAATTGCGTCGATGATGATGAAGGACTACACGGGCAAGGACATCGAGGGCGAGTACGAGTAGACGCGACCGGGCCCACGAGGTCCCGGTACGGCATATTTCGCCTCGGCTAAGTTTGGAAACCGCGCAGGGTGAAACCGCCCGGCGCGGTTTTCCTTTATGCGACCCGCCATTCTTCAAACCCGACCGGCCGAGAGCGGCTTCTTGCCTCCGCCGCCTGGCACCGGACCCGCTCGGTCAGCGCCAGCCGAGTCGGTCGAAGAACGTCGCGATCTCCTTGGCCGCACGATCCGGGTCCTCGCGATGGGGGAAGTGACCGACGCCGGGGAACATCGCGAGATCGAGCTTGGCAAAAGTCTCGCCAAGACGATCGGTCCATGCGGAGGGGAAGAGCGGATCGTGTTCCGGCCATCGCACGCAAGTGGGTGGCGTGATCGGCGGCAATGCGGGCGCTTGCCCCTTCATCATCGCGATGCGCCCTGCGTGGCTTGCATAGTAGTGGGCGAAGCCACCCGCGAGGTTTCCCGGTTTCAGAAAATTGTCCGCGAATTCGGCAACGACGTCGTCAAAGGCGTTCTTGCGGAATGCCCAATGGCGGAGGAAGTGCGCGATGTAGGCACGGCATGTCTCCCGCGACGCCCCAACGATGGTCGGCGCCATTTCCATCTGATGGAAGGATTGATACCAAATCTCGATCAGCCGGTCGGGCGTGCCCATGCGCGGTCCGATGCCGGGATAAACGAAATCGAAAAAGACCAAACCGACAACGCGTTCCGGCGCCTTTCGTGCGAGCGGCTGCATCGCCGCCCCGCCGATGTCGTGACCGATGACGCCGACGCGGTCGATCCCAAGTGCCGTCAGCAACGCCAGCATGTCTTGCGCGTGGCCGTCCGGGCCGAACGGCCCGTTCGGTTTGTCGCTGTCGCCGAAGCCGCGCAAATCGGGGGCGATAAGGCGGTAGCGATCCGCGAGGCGTTGCATGACGGGTTCCCAGGTGAGCCAAAACTCCGGCCAACCGTGGAGCAGCAAGAGCGGCGCCCCTTGCCCGATTTGGGCAACATGAAATGAGGCGCCATTTGCGCGTACCGTCGCGTGTTGCATCTCTTCTCCCTCCCAAACCGAAGCCGTCAGGTCAGCCACCGACCGCATTGAAATCGTAGGCGCCGACACCCTGGAGGACACCGAACTTGCAAGCCCCTGCGTTCTTGCCGCTCACGCGATGGGCGCGTTTGGCGGGCACGACGCACGTATCGCCGGAATTGAGTTCGAAGATTTCCCTGGGTGCACGCGTCTCGACGACCATGGGCCCTTGCATGCAGAAGAAGCGATCGATGACGTTGCTGTGCCAGTGCCAGGGCACTTCCTGTCCCTCCGAGAGGGTCAGCACCACCATTCGCAGCTCTGGCGTTTCCGCCAATATCTCGTAGTCCGCGACTTCGTAGGTGAGGTTCTTTCGGTTCTCCATGAGACCTCCTTACGACCTGCCTGTTTTGGCCTGCCCGTGCATCGCTCACTTTTTGGCTTAACCGCATCGTACCATTGCGTCTCTGCATCGTGGCCGCTAAGAAGCGCCGGTTGCAATCACGGGTCCCGCCATCGCATGAATTGCGAGTGCGCGCTGTCGACCGTGGACGGTGTGAGAGCCAAAGTCCCGTGCGCTGACACCCTCGGGAAGTTGCGACACCCTCGCCAAAATATCCGTCGACGCCAAGAAATCCTGATCGAGTTCCCGGCATAGGCCCTCGAGCCTCGCGGTTGCATTAATCGTGTCCCCAAAATACGCGATCTTATGTTTGTCGATGCCGACCTCCGCGGTCACGATCGGGCCGCAATGCAGTGCGGCACGGAAGTGCGGCACGGTCTCAAAGTGCTTCCGCCAATAGGCCGCCTGATCCGCGATTTGCACCCGAATAGCGAAGACGCATCGGATGCAGTTGGCGTCCGCAACACCTGCTTGAATCGGCCAACTCACAATCGCGAGGTCGCCCACATAATCATCTATTCGGCCGCGAAACCGATGCACCGACTCGGAGACCGTCGCAAAAAAGGCGCCCAGATATTCCTGAGCACGAAGATCGCCGAATTTTTCGGCAAAACGCGTCGAGCCCGCGACGTCAATGAACAGAAAGACTCGATCCTCGCGTACCGGACGATGATACCGGCCGATCAGCAGGTCGACTAAAATGTCGTGCCCGATCAGATCGGTCATGCGCACGAAAAACGTAAGGGCCGCGGACATCGCGAGGGAATAGGCGATTACCTCCGGCGTTGCCAATGCGGCTTCTCCGAACGAGCCGCGGATAATGCCAAGCGACCAAAACAGCGTGCCGGCGGCGAAGTTGCTTACGAGAATGGAGGCCACACACAGGCAGATTGCCGTCGGCGCATAGATCGGAAAGGCCAAGCTGCGCAGCCATGCGTTCAGCCGGGGCAGCAGCATACCCCTCACGAAGGCAAAAATGGGTACGCCCGTGACAAGACCGAAGATCGCCGAAACGAAAATAACGGACTCGCGCGCAAGCAGGAAATGGTAGGCGACACCCGCCGCCGTGCTGACGAGGATAATCCAAATCCAGGCGTAAAAAGTGCGCAATGGCCCCGTGACCTTGCAAATCGTATTCGATGACTCGGCTCACACGCCAATGAACCGGGCCTGGAGGGACGATCCGAACGCAGGCACCCCATCGGGCATTTTCGCTCGCGGAGGCAAGCGACCTACTCCCAGCTCAAATGACTGCTGTCGACTTTCCTGACCCCGCGAATACCTTCGGCCAAGGCGTGCAAGGCGCGAACTTTCTCCGCGGAACCGACGAAGCCGGCGATTTTCACGACGCCGTTCTTGACACTGAAATTGATGTACCAGTCGGCGACCCAGCTTTCGGCCTTCAGCGCTTTCTCGAACCCGGCGCGGATGGCGCCATCGCTCTTCGAACTCTCATCGAGCTCACCGGCACGCAATAGCGCGCGGACGAGGTCGGCTCGGCTGATAATGCCCACAAGCCGCTTGCCGCGCATTACAGGCACGCGCTTGATCCGGTGAAGTTCGAGCGTTTCGGCGATTTCGGCGAGCGGGGTGGTTTCATCGACCGATATGACTCGCCTACTCATCACGTCCTCCACGCGGCGGCCATGCTCCTTGAGGTAGCCGCGCGCCCTGGAATCGTCGCTCGAGAACAATTCGAGCCACCAGGAGCGTTGGCGACCGGTGCCGATCTCGGCACGGCGGTAAAGGTCACCCTCGCTGACGACGCCGACGAGACGCCCGGATTCGTCGATGACAGGAAGGCCGCTTATTCGTCGGCTCAGCATCGTTCTGGCAACCTCCCTAAGCGATGTGTCCGGTGAAACAGTGATGACTCTGGAAGTCATGATGTCGTGCGCCTCCAACGCGCGACCGGCCGAGGCCGCAGCGCTCTCCTTGGAGGCGGGGCGGGCGGCCTTTCGTGCGGCCCGTTTGCTTCCAGTAAGCGTATTACTCGCCGATTCCCCGCCCATTTTGGTGCGGTTGGCCTTTGCAGAAATACTCCTCCGTCGCGGTGCGATCTTCGCCATTGTCGATCACCTCCGTTTTGGAATTCGAGCGAAACTATACCACGCTTCGGATTGCCCGGTGCTCGGGCAAAAATTGCGGCTTAGTCCAGCGTATGGACCGCAAATGCAAGTCGCACCAGAATAGGTGGCGGGCGTCCCGCAGTCCGTGGACGATTGGCAGGAATGGCAACGCCATGATTTACGACTATGTGATCGTTGGCGGCGGCTCCGCCGGCTGCGTGCTGGCTAATCGGCTATCGGGCGATCCGCAGATTACGGTCGCCCTCCTCGAAGCAGGGGTCGACACGCCGCCCGAACACATCTCCGAGCAGATCTACGCCTTGCCCTTCCTGCCGCATTACTTCGAGGAGGCATACTACTGGACCGAGATCGAGGCTTATTTGGACCCAATCGGCAACCACCCTCTTGCCGAGATCGCGACCTCGATGCGTCCGCGGCGCTACGAGCAGGCGCGCGTCATGGGGGGCGGCTCGACTGTCAACGGCCAGATCGCAATTCGAGGCCTTCCCTCCGACTACGACGAGTGGGAGGCGCTGGGGGCCAAGGGGTGGTCTTATCGCGAATGTCTTCCCTTCTTGCGCAAGCTCGAGCGCGATCTCGACTTCGACGGCCCCTATCACGGCAAGGAGGGGCCAATTCCAATCCATCGCACCTTTCCCGGCGATTGGGGTGGGCTCTCGCTCGCCTTCCGCGAGACTTTCCAAAGGAAGGGATTTGTCTATTTCGACGATTGTCACGCCAACTTCGGCGACGGTTGCTTTCCGTTCCCGAAGAACAACGTCTATGGCCACCGTGTCTCGGCGGCATTGGCTTACCTCGACAGCGCGACACGGCTGCGGAAGAACCTCCACATCGCGCCGAATTGCTTCGTCGAGCAAATAGAGTTCGAGCGTACACGCGCCGTCGCGGTGCGGGCTTCACGCGGCCGCGAGCGAGAGCGCATCGAGGGACGCGAGATCATCGTCTCGAGTGGCGCCCTTCACTCGCCGGCACTCCTCATGCGCTCAGGCATCGGGCCGGCGGAGCATTTGCGCGAACACGGAATTTCCGTCGTGGCGGACCGGCCGGGCGTGGGTTCCAACTTGCAAGAACATCCCCTGCTGGGCATCGGTCTTCACATCAAACCCGAAGGCAGGCTGCGACCGAGTTTGCGCAATAATTTCCTTCTTTGCATGCGCTTCAGCTCCGGTTATCCCGACTGCCCGAGCCAGGACATGAAGCTTTCGGTCTCGAATCGTTTTGCTTGGTCCAAAATTGGCTTCCAACTCGGCACGATCCAATTCGGACCAAATAAGGCGTTCTCGCGCGGGATCGTGCGGCTCCGAAGCAGCGATCCCCGGGAGGAGCCCCTGATCGCCTTCAATCTGTTATCCGATCCGCGCGATCTTCAGCGCACGATCGACGCCGTTCGCTTCGTCCATGAAGCACTCAATACTTCGCCTGCGAAAGACATGATATTTTCCGCCTTTCCCGGCATTTATGCGGATCTGCAACGAAATTTGACCACCAAGTCGAGGCGTAACAAGCTATTGACCGACGCCGCAGCCTGGCTGCTCGACGTTGGCGGGCCGGCGCGCGAATTCGCCATGCGCAATTTCATCGCGAAGGCGAAGTACACCCTCGATGAGCTCATGCGCGATGAGCGATTGATGATCGAATGGATCCGCAGCGGCGTTCAGGGCGACTGGCATGCCTGCGGCACTTGCAAAATAGGCGCGCTCTCGGATCGAATGGCGGTCGTCGGCCCCGATGCGCGCGTTCACGGCATTGAGAGCCTTCGGGTCGCCGACGCATCGATCATGCCGACAGTACCCTGCGCCAACACCAACATTTCGACCATCATGATCGGAGAGAAAATCGCGGACGCGATATTGAAAGGTGCAAAAGCCTAGACGGTAAAGCGACGCCAAGGATGGCAGGAGGATGCTCGGTTTGTCTTTGCGGCGCGCGGTAGGGGGCGCAACTCACGGCGTTCCTCAGACATGCTATCCTGCGTGAAGCCGGAAAGAGGAGGGGGCCGGCATGAACGGGACGAGCCGCCAAAAAGTTACCGTGATTGGTGCTGGAATCGTCGGGACGGTGGCGGCGAATTACCTCCTGCGCGAGGGCCACGAGGTCACGCTAATCGACCGGGCCGGGCCGGGGGAGGCGACCTCTTTCGGCAATGCCGGCGGAATCACTTGTGCCGCGGTGGTGCCGATTGCCTATCCCGGCATGATCAAGGACATTCCCGGATGGTTGCTCGATCCAAACGGCCCACTCTATCTCCATTGGTCCTACCTGCCGCAAGTCTTGCCCTGGCTCATCAAATTCCTGCGCGCGGGGCGCCGTGATCGCGTGGAGCGAATTTCGAAGGCATTGGCGACCCTCAATATCCCGACGTTCGATGCCTATCGTCCCCTGCTCAAGGACGCCGGGCTCGAGCATCTTTTTCACCAGACGGGTCAGCTTTTCGTCTATCGCAGCAAGCGCGCCTTCGAGCGGGACCGTTTCGGCATCGACTTGAAGCGCGCGACCGGTTTGCGCCTGGACGTCCTCGATGGCGATGAAATTCGCCAGCTCGAGCCATCGCTGGCGCCCATATTTCCCGCGGCCTATTTCATTCCCGATAACGGCCACTGCAAAAATCCCTTTCGGCTGGTGCAGGGCCTTGCCGAGTATTTCGTACGCCGCGGCGGCGCCCTAGTGCGGGAAGAGGTGCTGGGATTCGAAATGGGTGCGCGGGGACCCGGCACCTTGATCACGCGCGGCGGCCGTCGTGCTTCGGATGTGACCGTGATCGCCGCGGGCGTGTGGTCGAATGCGCTAACGAAGCAACTTGGATTCGACGTGCCGATCATTACTCAGCGGGGATATCACGTAACGCTTCCCGATCCCGGTGTCATGCCCCGGATTATGGTTCTGCCGATGGACAACAAAATCGCCATCACGCCGATGGAGATGGGACTGAGGCTTGCCGGCACCGTGGAGCTGGCCAAGCTCGAATCCCCGCCCAACTATGCGCGTGCGAAATGCCTCCTGCGTATCGGCCGCGAGATTTTCCCCGGCCTTCGCACTGAGGGATACACGGAGTGGATGGGCAATCGACCGTGCTTTCCCGACAGCTTGCCGGTCCTCGGCCCGGTGCCTGGCCTTGGCGACACCTTCGTTGCGTTCGGCCATGGCCATCATGGGTTGCTCAGCGCGTCGCAGACTGGCAAGGTGATCGCTGAACTGATCGGCGGCCGCCCCCCTTCGATCGACCTCACGCCGTTTCGTATCGACCGCTTTTCAAAAAATTCCTAGCGCCGGAGTGCCCGATCATGCGCGATCCTCGGTTCGATATCCTGTTCGAGCCCGTTCGAATCGGCCCAGTCGTGGCGAAGAACCGTTTCTATCAGCCGCCCCATTGCAACGGCATGGGCAGCTTCCGGCCGCAAGCCCATGCGGCAATGCGCGGCGTCAAGGCGGAAGGCGGTTGGGCCGTTGTCAATGCCGAGCATTGCTCGATCCACCCCACTTCGGACGTGGTGCCGGAGGTGCTCCATGCGTTGTGGGACGACGACGATATCCCCTATCTCGCGACGATGTGCGACGCGGTTCATGCGCACGGCGCTCTTGCCGGTGTGCAGCTCGCTTATGCCGCGTACTACAACTCGAACCGCTACAGCCGCGAAGTGCCGATGGGGCCGGTGGCGCGGCCTGTCGACAGCTACTACCCCGTCCAAGCACGCCAAATGGACAAGGCCGACATCCGCAAGCTGCACCGGTGGTGGGGCGACGCTGCAAAGCGCGCGCGCAAAGCGGGCTTCGACATCATCAATGTCGACGCGAATTTCTCCACCGTCGCATTCCAGTTCCTTTCACCGCGCAACACACGGGTCGACGAATATGGTGGCTCGCTCAAGAACCGCGTACGACTGCTGCGCGAACTCATCGAGGTGACGCAAGAGGCAGCGCAGGGCGCATGCGCCGTGAGCGTGCGTCTCATCATCGACGAGATGCGCGGAACGCTCGGTCTTCGGGCTAGCGAGGACGGCATCGAGGCCATTTCTCTCCTCGCGGATCTTCCCGATCTTTGGGACGTGGTGATCGGCACGTGGGCCGACGATTCGCCCACGTCGCGATTTGCACCCGAAAACGATCATGAGCCCTTCATGGCCGGTATCAAGGCGGTGACCAGGAAGCCAGTGGTCGGCGTGGGGCGCTTCACCTCGCCCGATACGATGGTCTCCCTGATCCGGCGCGGCATCCTCGACATGATCGGCGCCACGCGCCCTTCGATCGCCGATCCCTTCCTGCCCAAGAAGATCGACGAGGGACGCGAGGACGACATCCGCGAATGCATCGGCTGCAACGTTTGTGTTTCGAGCCATTTTCAGATGACCAATCTGCGCTGCACCCAGAACCCGACAATGGGAGAGGAATGGCGCAAGGGCTGGCATCCAGAGACAATTCCACCCAAGGGTTCCGAGGATACGGTGCTCATCGTTGGGTCGGGCCCGGCCGGGCTCGAATGCGCCCGGGCGCTCGGACAGCGCGGTTACCGCGTGACTCTGGCCGAGCGCGAGAAGCAGCTCGGCGGACGCGTGAGCCGGGAGGCCAGCCTGCCGGGTCTGCAAGAGTGGCTTCGTGTGCGGGACTGGCGTATGGGACAGCTCCACAAACTTGCCAATGTCGAGGTCTACAAGGATAGCAACCTATCCCCGGCGGACATCCTTCAATTCGGAGCGCACCGCGTCGTCCTGGCGACTGGCGCACGTTGGCGTGCCGACGGCATAGGCCGGATAAATCACCTGCCGATTCCAATCGACTCGGGCGTTTCGGTCATCACGCCGGACGACGTCATTGACGGGTGCGCGGTGAACGGGCCGGTCCTTGTGTTCGATGACGATCATTACTACATGGGCAGCGTTCTGGCCGAAAAACTTGCGCTCGCCGGGCTTGCGGTCACATTGGCGACACCGGCGCCTGAGATCGCAGCCTTCACCGCCGCGACCTTGGAGCTGCGGCGCATCGCAGTGCTGCTCGATGCGCTCAAGGTCCGCATGATCACGCATCACGGGCTCGCTCGCGCCGCCAACGGCGAAGCGCACCTCGTCCATGTCCATACCGATCGCACGCTGAGTCTCGCGGCGGCCACCATTGTCATGGTCACGGCCCGACTGCCCGAGGATCGGCTGTACCGGACCCTTGCCGAAATGCCCGATAAGGCTGAGGCCGCCGGCATAAAGTCGGTTACGGCCATCGGCGACTGCCTCGCCCCCGGTGCTATTTTTCATGCCGTCTATGCCGGTCATCGTTACGCCCGCGAACTCGATGCGCCGAACGCCGAGAGCGCCTTCAAGCGCGAGCGTATCGCGCTCACGGACTGACCCGACCTCGGCGCCGAATGGCTTGCCGCCGGTTTGTCGGCGCTACGTGCGCTATCGATGCCTCAGAAGGAGGGAGAAATGACCACGGACAGGGAGACGCTCCTTGCTTGGGTCGACGCGGAGAAGCAGGATTTGATCGACTTTTTGCAAGGATTCATTCGCGCCAAAAGCCCCAATCCGCCGGGCGATACCCGTGCGGCGGCGGATCATATCAAGAAATTTCTCGAGCGGCAGAAGTTGCCGTATCGCGTCATCGCACCTCGGGAGGAAATGCCGAACATCGTTGCAAGCTTCGATGCTCGCTCGGCCGGCCGGCACCTCGTGCTCAACGGACATATTGACGTTTTTCCGGTTGGCGACGGCTTCGGATGGACGCGCGATCCCTGGGGTGGCGAAATCGTCGACGGTAAAATCTATGGGCGAGGTGCTGTGGATATGAAGACCGGCACCACAGCTTCGATCATGACCTTCATGTTCCTCAACCGCATTAAGGATCGGTTGAGGGGCAGGCTCACGTTGACGGCGGTGTCGGATGAGGAGACCTTCGGGCCGTGGGGTGCGCGCTATCTGATGGAGCATCATCCGGAGGTTCATGGCGACTGTCTTTTGAATGGCGAACCGGGCAGCCCCTACTCGGTTCGCTTCGGCGAAAAAGGACCACTCTGGCTCGAATTCACCGTTCGCACGGCGGGCGCCCACGGCGCTTACACCCATAAGAGCAAGAGTGCCACGAAGATTGCCATGAAACTGGCGGGCGAACTCGAAGCCGTAACGAAGATAAAGCCGGATGTCTCGGACAACATTCGCGCGGCCCTCGAAATCGGGCGAGCGA
This sequence comes from Alphaproteobacteria bacterium, assembly GCA_035625915.1. Classification (NCBI taxonomy): domain Bacteria; kingdom Pseudomonadati; phylum Pseudomonadota; class Alphaproteobacteria; species Alphaproteobacteria bacterium. The sequence goes on from DASPOR010000204.1 coordinate 13,131, forward strand.
CGATGGACAAGGCGATGGGAGACAATGCGGCCGACACCGTGTCGCTGGTAACGCTCAATGTCGGAACGATAAGAGGCGGGCTCAAGGTCAATATGGTGCCGAGCGAATGCGTGTTCGAGGTGGATATTCGACTCCCGATCGGCGTCACCAAGGAGCAAGTGCTCAGCACCGTCGCACCCTTGCTGTCGCGATTTCCGGAGGCGACGATGCGTGAGATCGGCAGCAGCGCGCCGTCGTGGTGCGATCCGAATGGCGAGATGGTCGAGATCCTTCAAAGAAACGTCGAAAATCTGATGGGGTTCAAGCCGACGCCGATTGTGAGCTTGGGCGGTACCGACGCTCGTCTTTGGCGCTACCAGAATATCCCGGCATACGTGTATGGGCCGTTCCCCAACGGAATGGGTTCGCAGGACGAACACGTCGTGATCGACGAATTCCTGCACATCGTGCGCACGCACGTGCTCTCGGCCTACGACTATCTTACAAGGGAATAACGTGACACCCGAGTGCTGCGGTCATGGCGTTCACTCGTGGACGCGCACCGAAGGGCCGCAAAGTTTGGCATTCCAGAGTTCGCGCGCTATACTTGCCTCGGCGCAGTCGTTTACCGATCAAGGCCCTTTAGGCCGTGAAAACGGGCGGCGAATAACGGCGCAGGTCAGTTGACGCCGTGACGAGATTTACCGATTGTCTGCGCATCGATCCGGTCAAAGGAGCGATATCCCGCTGATGCGCGGAGAGATTCGTCAGTTCAATGGCGGCAAGGGCGTCGGGAAGGACGGATTTTATCCTCCGGATGGACCGCCGCGTCGCCTGGCCGCGATCCTCGCGGCCGACATTGCGGGTTACAGCCGTCTCATGGGCATGGACGAGGAAGGGACGCACGCACGCGTCATGCGGCATCGGCGCGAGCTGATCGATCCGACGATCGCAGAGCATCACGGCAAGGTTGTCAAGAATACCGGAGACGGCTTCATCGCAATGTTCGACAGCCCCGTCGAGGCCGTGCGTTGCGCCGTCGTCATCCAACAAAGCATGATCGGGCGAAATACGTCGCTTCCGCGGGAACGTTGGGTACTTTATCGCATCGGGGTGAATCTCGGCGATGTCATCGTCGAGCCCGACGATATTTACGGCGAGGGCGTAAATATCGCAGCGCGCCTCGAGGGCATTGCCGAGCCGGGCGACGTTTATATCTCCGGCGGTATTTACGAGCAGATCAAGAACAAGCTCGTATGCGGTTATCAGTCCCTCGGGGATCGGCGGGTCAAGAACATCACCGACCCGATCAGCGTCTACCGCGTGCTGCCGGATCCCGCCGCGGTGCTGAAGGCCCGAACGAGAGGTCGACACGCCGCACTCGCCACGGGGATTGTGGCCGGCTTTGCGATTGCGGGCGGCGTTCTGTGGTATTTCCTTATTGCCAACCACGCGCCACTGCCGAACGAGGCGTCAACGCCGACCTCCGCGCTGCAAGCGACGTCACAACCGCCGCCGCAGCCAGCGCCGGCTCCCTCACCAACGCCCGCGCAAACGACGACACAGGCGTCGCCGGCTCCGGCACCTGCGGTCCCGCAGGCGACACCACAAGCAGCACCGCAGCCGGCACCGCTTCCAGCACCCGTAGCATCTGCTCCCGCAACACCGGCGGCGCCGGAGGCTCCGCAAACTGCGATGACAGCACCCCCTCCACCGCCTTCGGCACGCTCGACCGGCGAGCCCGAAACGATACCGTTGCCGGGTGGCACGTTTGCGATGGGCAGCAATGAGGATTCCTCCGAGAAGCCCGTCCATCGAGTGACGGTGAAACCATTTGCTATAGGAAAATTCCCGGTTACCGTGGGCGAATGGAATGCCTGCGTCGCCGCGAAGGCATGTACCTATGCGCCGACTGGAATGAACGAGGCGCCGGTCACGAATTTGAGCTGGAACGACACCCAGCAGTACCTTGAATGGCTTTCAAAGACGACTCAAAAACAATATCGGCTCCCCACCGAGGCCGAGTGGGAATATGCAGCACGCGGCGGTACGGAGACGAAATATTGGTGGGGCGAGCGGATCGAGAAAAACGCGGCTAATTGCAAGGGATGCAACGAGCCGTACGATCCGGCGGCACCGGCCAAGGTCGGCAGCTTCATGCCGAACCCCTTTGGGCTCTACGATACCGGCGGCGGCGTCGATCAATGGGTCGAGGATTGCTGGCACAAGACATATCAGGGTGCGCCGACGAATGGTTCACAGTGGATGGATGCGGACTGCTCGTCGCACGTCATCCGGGGAGGGTCTTGGCGGAACGATCCGAGTTATGTGCGACCCGCGAGCCGTGACCACTACGACACGGCAGTGCGCTATCCAACACATGGGTTCCGCGTCGCTCGCTCGCTATAGGGGGTACGGTCATGTCGATCACCCGAAGGGCCCTGGTTTCCACGGCCCTGATGCTGTTGCCAGCCAAGGCATTCTCCCAGCACACGCCGGCCGCAAAGGACGCCTATCTTTATATCATCTGGCCGCTGAACGGCATGACCATTAAGGGCGCCTTCTGGTGCCGTTTCGGGCTGCGAAACATGGGCGTCACCCATGCCGGGGACACTTTCGCCAACAGCGGTCACCATCATCTTTTCGTCGACGTGGACGAACCGCTCGATCCAAATCAACCGATCCCGCAGGACAAACAGCATTTGCACTTCGGTGCTGGCCAGACCGAGGCGCGGATCGAACTGGCGCCCGGCAAGCATACGCTTCAGCTCGTGCTCGGCGATGCCAATCATTATCCATTCGACCCGCCGGTCGTCTCCAAGAAGATCACGATCACGGTGACATGACCGAGATACGGCACACGCCGCTGAGGCGATACGCAGGCCGGATCGAGGTCGCGCGACCCGACGCATGAAGCGTTGAGCCGTTCCGTGTCACAGCGCATCCCCGTCATCGACCTTTCCGACGCGTTCGAAGGCGTTTCAGCGGCGCGGCGCAAGCTCGCGTCACGACTCGATCGGATATGCCGCGAAATCGGATTCTTTACGATCGTCGGGCATGGCGTGCCGTCCACCACGCTCGACGATTTGCGCGATCGGGCAAATGAATTTTTTGCACTTCCGCCTAGCGAAAAACAACGCGCCATCCATCCGATCGCCGACACGCCGCGCGGTTATCGTCCCATCGGCATCGAGGCGTTGTCCTACGGCAATGAGAGGCAAACGCCGGCAGACCTCAAGGAATACTATCATTTCGGCCGGGAGACTTGGCCCGAGGATGCTTATTTCACGAGTGCCGAGGGTCGAAGCTATTTCATCCCGAACCTATGGCCAGAATGGCCGCCGGGCTTTGGCGGGGCCGCGCGCCGATATTACGCCGAAATGGAACGGATTGCCCTGGCGCTGATGCGGCTTGCCGCACTCGGGCTGGATGTTGACGAACATTTCTTCGACGACAAGATCGACCGCCATATCACGGCGATGCGCCTCAATTTTTACCCGGCGCAAGCCGCAGCACCATTGCCCGGCCAGCTTCGTGCCGGGGAGCACACCGACTACGGCACGTTCACGATCCTGAATGGCGAGAACGTGCCCGGCGGATTGCAGGTGTTGACCAGGGACGGCGATTGGGTCGATGTCGAAACGGACGCGCGCAGCTTCGTCGTCAATATCGGAGATCTGCTCATGCGCTGGACCAATGACCGTTGGATCTCGAACACGCACCGCGTCGTCAATCCGCCGGCGGACATCGCGTCTCGAGCCCAGCGCCTTTCAATCGCGTTCTTCCATCATCCCAACTACGATGCGTCAATCGAATGCATAGCACCGCCCGGCACCGCGAAATATCCACCGGTCAAATCGGGCGAATACCGTGACAGCAAATACCGGCGCACGCGGCTGATTGCCACAACAACATAACCTCAAGGGTTCGCCATTGTCTGCGGTGGGCGGCGTGGCGGAGATCGTCGAGCGGGCTCAAGTGGGGTACACCTTGACGCTGCTAGCGACGGAGTCGGCGACATGCTCCTTCGTGATCACACCGGCGATGCTTTCCGGCCTCGGTACGCCGCGCCCGAACGTGACGAGCGCCATGATCGCTTGCTTGCGCCAGATGCGCTGGATGACGTCGTAGACGATGTCGCCCTCACGAACGATGGTAAACTTGCGGTTCGCGATTTCGCGGAACGTGACGCTGGATATCGCTCCCTCTCTGCCCTGTCTCAGCGCCGTATTGACGCGAAGCACACCGAGGATATGTCGACCCTCCGTGACGACGACGTGTCGCATACGGCCTTTGTGTTCCGGCCATGCGAGAAAATCATCGAAGCTCGTCCCGGCCGGAACCAGAACGAAGTCCTTATCCATGACATCTTTGGCCAGCCGGACGAGAAACATGTTGGCGTGCAAAGCTTTTGGAATGACGTGTCCGCGGCGGAGCAGTTTGAACGTGTAAATATTCTCCCGCGACAAGAGACGTCGGACACCGACGCTCAAGGCGACCGCGAGGATCAACGGCATGACGATGTCGTAGTCGCGCGTCATCTCAAAGATCATCGTGACGGCGGTCATCGCAGCACCCGTGCCGCCGCCGACCATGGCGCCCATGCCAACAATCGCGAAAGATGGGATATTGATCGCAAACGGCAGATGAAGCTGAGACAGGATAGCTGCGAAAGCGCCACCGATCGTAGCCCCCATGAAAAGAGACGGCGAAAAGATGCCGCCGGAGGATCCCGACCCCAGACTTACCGAGGTCGCCAACATTTTGCAGAAAAATAGCAAGAGAAGTAATCCGCCAGCCGACAACTGGCCCAGCAGGATTGCCTGAACGGTCGAATAACCGACACCTTCGACATAGTAATGTCCGAAACGCTCGAAGAGCGCGTAGATGAGCATCCCGACAAGCAGCATGCCGACCGCATGGCGGGTGTACCGTTCGTTGATCCTGTCGAACAAATCCTCGATAAGCTGCAGCCCACGAATGAACCCCGTCGCAGCCACGCCCGTCAGGACTCCGAGCAGGGCGTAAAGGCAGAGGATGACGGCGGAGGTTACATCGGCCGCAAGTGGGGGCAATACGGGGACAGCGAACGCCGGCTGTTGACCCAAGAAAAAGCGTCCGATGAACGTTGCCGCGCCGGTCGCAATCGCGACGGGCAGAAAAGTGCTCACGCTAACTTCCGGCATCATGAGCTCGATGGCGAACATGACGCCGCCGATGGGGGTATTGAAGGTCGCGGCGATGCCTGCACCGGCTCCCGCCGCCACGAGTATAATCCGCTGCCCCGCAGGCATCCGGATGATCTGCCCCAGCGTCGATCCGAGTGCGGAACCGATCTGGATGATGGGTCCCTCGCGGCCGACCGCCGCACCGCTTCCGATCGCGAGAGCGGAAGCCAGCGACTTCACGACTGCCACGGCAGGACGGATAACACCACCTTTGTAGTATATCGCGTCCATTACCTCGGGAACGCCGTGGCCTTGCGCCTCGGGAGCGAACGTCGTGACGAGAAAAGTCACGCCGAGCGCGCCGATGACCGGCACCAGTATTACGAATGGGCCCCAGGGGCTCGGCGGGGTGAAGAGATTCGCGTCGTACTGGACAGACAAGTGGCCAAGAAAAAGAGCGTTGTGGATGAGGCCGATCAAGTCCCTAAAGGCGATGGCGCCGAGGCCGGTGACGATGCCCACGACGAAGGCGAGCACGGAAAGATGGGTTAGACCGATCCGACGGATGTCTTCCGCAACCATGCCCTCGGCTGGAGGCAGCGTCTCCCCGGTCAGAACAGAATTGGATTGATTTTCCGTGGGCCGAGCGGGATTTCCGGATTGTTCAGCCATGACGACCAGCGCCCACCGAGGAGTCAGGGTTCACTGCCAATTCAGCACCGGTTGTCTCGCCGTGCTCTTGCGAAGAAACTACAGCTACTCAACCGACCTTGAAACCTAAACCACTCGATGGGTGTTGGTCACTCTCTGGAAAGGGAGACGCCAGAGGCATCCAGCCGCGCCGTCGCTGATCGGCAAATTCAGGCCGCTTTCTTCCGATGGGGCGCCGCCTCGTCTTCGCCCCTGATGAAGAGCACGAGTGGCGTCGCACTGTTGCCCTCATGACGCGCGAAGCGAACGGCGTCATTGCACTTGAAGAACTCGCCGAACACCATGCCATCGGCGCTGCGCGCGCACCAGTGACCGTCGTGATTCTGGAAGATCTCAAAGATCGTAAAAGTGCTGGGACGGGTCTCGAGCCGCACGCGTGTCACATCATAATCGTTAGTCATGCAAGTTGCTCCCGATTGGAAAACTTGGCAGCAAAAATATGCATGCTCCTCGGGATAACCTAATAAAAACTTCATACAAAAAAGACGCACAAGACTAAAAGTGGCGTAAATGTCCCGCCGTCTCTAATACTTACGGTCGTGATGAAGATCATTTCACCTGGATCGATTGCTTTTTTAGAAGTTTTTAATTCTACGCGGGGAAAACACGAATGGAATTTTTATGGGAGCCATCCCTACGATTCGCGGCGATTGGAACGTCGTCCCTCAGGCGGCTGTTGCATAAATTGAAACGGCCTCGTGAAGCGGTCCAATTGTTCCCTTGGCAAGTGCAGGACCTGACATGATCGTAAAAAGCGACGGTATCGCCCCTCTTGCGGTCTACAATGACCTTCGCAAAATCGCGCTCGGCGATTACAAGAATAGGGACGCGCGTTTGGATGCGGTGGATGTTCGGATGACCCGCCTACGAGCCGAGATCGTCGAGTATGCCAAGCGATCGCGCTGGGAGGGCGAAGACTTGAGGGAATGGAACAATAGCCTCGCACGCAAGGTGAGGGAGGGCATGGCGGACTCGGGTCCGAGAATGTTCGCGGTCTTTCAGCGCGCACTCCACCAATTATGATGCCGCATCGACCCACGTAAGTCGTGGTTGGCAACCACACGAATTAGCCGGCATGCTCCCGGCAGAACGCGGACCCATTGCGCGTCTGCTGTTATTTCCGCTTGGAATTCCAAGTCTCACGCGCGACCCGCGTCATGTTTTCGCCCAGAATCCCGCGCACCTCGATGTCGCTGTAACCGCGGGCGAGCAGTGCCTCCGTTATCTCGGGAAAACGTTCAGGCGGCACGATCGCCATGTCGTCCAAATCGTACTCGTTGCCGGGCGGCCACCATTCGTCAGGGTGAGAGCCGGCCGGCAGGTCGCCGCTCAGCGCGCCGAAGACATAGTCGAGCCCAAGGCCGATATGGGCTGCTCCGACACGTTCGGCTATATAGTCGATGTGCCGCACGAGCGTTTCCAGGCGGATGTCGTTCGCCCCAAGAAAAATCCCGATTCCACTGACGGCGATGACGCCGCCTGTTTGCGCGCAAGCAACGATCTGGTCGTTACGGATGTTTCGCGCGTGATCTTTCAATTCCCGAACATTCGAGTGGGAGAAAATCACGGGCCGCGTGGAGCGTTCCATGACTTCCATACTCGTGCGATAGCCCGAGTGCGAGCAGTCCATAAGCAGCCCGACCCGGTTGATTTCCTGGACCACTTGGCGCCCGAAGGCAGTCAAGGGCGCATCGTTTCCGTGGCAACCGCCCGCCACGGAATTATCGCGGTTATACGCGAGATGAATTTGCCGGACGCCGAGATCGCTAAAAAGTTGCACCATCGCAAGGTCGTTTTCGAGCATAGCGGCACCTTCCAAATCGAAGGCGACGGCAAGCTTGCCTTGGCGCTTGGCGCGGTCGATGTCGTCGACGGAGTCTGCCAGCAGGAATCGGTCCGAATGCCTTTCGAGCCACGCACGGAAGTTCGCAATCACCCGCATGATTTGGGAGACCGGATTGAAATCCATGCCAACATTGACCGATACAAAAGTGACGCCCGCCGCCCGATGCCGTTCCAGCGGCTCCATGGATTGGCCGGGTGTGAGCGGAAGACAAGTGTGCGCGTCCCAGACGATGCCCGCCGAGTGAAGTGCGCGCCCTCTTGCCGAGATTTGCCAGTCTGTCATTGCGCTTTCCACTATTGAGTTTCGTCAGGCCGAACGCAAGCGCGTTTCAGGGAAGTCGTTGGCCGCCGCTCGCGAAGAAAGCACGGTCGACCGAAAGAAAGGCGCCCATTGCTAAGCCGGTATCGGGAGGCGTAGCTTGTCCCGCGATTGTGAAATCGCCGGCGCGGGGCCGCTGGCGCAAATGTTGGAGGCATCGTGGATTTGCGGCCATATGGGCTCTCGCACAGCCAGATCGAGCGCGCCGCGAGCGTGCTCAACTATCAGCCGTTCATCATCTCGGACGACATACAGACCGGGGTAGCCTGGAGCTGGGTCAGCGGCAGCGATCCGCGCATCTCGCCACCGCTCGTGTTTCGGCGCGACGAGTGGAACGGCAAGTGGGGTGCAATCGAAGACGCAAACGCGCGCTTGCGCACCATGTACGACGATTTTATCGCCGAGATCGTCAGCCGCTATCCGGGCGGCAGCCTCTTCGATATTGCCTGCAATAACGGCTACTTCCCGGTCAAGGCGCAGCTTTCAGGGATGTCGCGCTGTGCCGGCATGGACATGGGAGCGGCGTACAAGCACTCGATTCGGTTGCTCAACAAGGTGACGGGCGCGCGCGTCAAATTCCATCACGGAGCTTACGATTCTGTGCGTCACGAAGGGCCGATTCGCGGGCAATACGACGTGGTGATTTCCTCCGCCATCATGTGCCACCTGCCCGATCCGCTGAATTTCCTTGCCTATCTCGGTCGAGTGGCGCGGCATGCAATATTCTTTTTCGGCCAAGTCGTCGACACGGACGCACTTTTGGTTTCCTATTTGCCGCCGCATCCAACCCTTTCAGGCGTTCGCTCCTTTCCCTGCTCATTCAACGACAACACGCGGCTTTCGATGGGCCTCATGAAGTTGTCGCTCGACTCGATGGGCTTTCGCAAGCTCGTAGAGTTTCCCTGGCGCGACACATGGTTGTCGCGCGAAATCTTCGTCGGTCATGACTATGAGGCGCATCTGCCTTATATCCAGGCGGACACCGAGGATCGGCGTTCCTTTGCCGCCAAGGGTGCTCGCTTGCTGGAGGAGCTCCGGGGCGGCTCGCGCCATATGGCCTTCCTCGCCATGCGTTAGACGTGGTGCGTCAGCCCTTCTTCCGGGGCGTCGGTTGTCCCATTCTCATCCGCATTTGAACGTCGACAACTCGCCCGTCAGGATTCCGCTCGGGCAATCCTCGAGGGAGGGAATGTAGATTGCGTGCTTGCCATAAGCCATGCAGCGCTGCTCAGCCAGATCCGCCACACTTTGATAACTATCGAAATTGGTATCTCGACATATCGATACCATGTCCGGCGTCTCTCCGATCACACGAGGCGAGTCGGGCGAACAGCCCGCGTTCGCGGCCAGCAACGCAAATAGTCCCATGAAATACCCGCTTCTCCGGGGCGCCTGACGACGCCCTGTCAGTCGGAACCCTCGCCCGACGAGCTTTGTCGCCTCCTGCACCAGGTTCATATTCGCCTCCTTTTTCGTCATTTCGCGCGTGTTCAAGAATTCAGTGCGTTCGGCGATCATCTATGCCTTTTCGGCACTGAGTCGGGTCGTTCGGCTTCGACCGCCTCGTGCGAGGTAGACGCCGCCGAGGCAAAGCAACAGGCCGATTGCGGTGTACAGGGACAATGGCTGCCCGAACATTACCCAAGCCCATAAGGATGTGACCGGTGGAGCCAGATAGATAAGGCTGCTGGTTCGAACGACGCCCCAGCGCACGAGACAGATGTAGTAAAGTCCGTATCCGCCAAGTGTTGCAAACAAGATGGCCCACGCGACCGCACCGAAGAATTGCAGCGAGGGCTGAGGCCAAAACACGCCGTTGTAAATCGCGAGGGGAAAAAACAAAGCCGCTGTCACGAGCGTCTGAAACGCGAGCGAGGAAGGAAGATCGGCACCGTCCCACTTGGCCTTGGCGATCAGGGTGGCAATCACCATGGAAGCCATCGACCCAAAACAAAGGAGATAGCCGAGAAGTTGATTGCCGGCGCTGAGGCCACCTACCGAAAAGACGACGCCCGACAAGCCGATCGTAAGACCGATCCACTGCCTACGGGCGACGCGCTCGCCAAGAATTGGACCAGCGCATACGCCAGTCGCCAAGGGTTGCAGCGCCGAGATCAACGACGCGGTACCGGCCGGCAACCCGAGATTTATCGCCTCTATACCGAGGCCAATGCAGGAAAACATGCCGACAGCGCCAAGCAATCCATGAGTCAGGCACCACCGCCACGTCACACCGCGGCGAATAGCCCTCCACAGAAATGGTGAAAACAAGAGCGAAACCAAAACAAACCGCCAAAGGAGGACACGTATGATCGACCCTGTGTTGGAAGCGAGGATGGCGCCAAGATACGCAGAGCTCCATGCCAGAACCAAGCCGGCTTGAAAGATCACCAATGGGACACGGTCGAAAATCATCACCGGTTACTCAACGAGAGCTGCAAAAGTGATCTGTACCATCGCCACCGACCGAGGAATAGCGCCGACGATCGATTGTCGCACTGGCGCTCGGAGCGGAGCCGCAAGTTGACAAGTTAATTCGGCGCGATACGTGATGGCGGGGCGGTCGTCCTTCATTTTTGGTCGATAGCGGTCACCGATGAGAACCGTGTGCTTGCGGATGCGCGCGGTCGTTATTTTTCCGCCTCAATGTCTCGCGTACTCAATTATTTCCGCAATCGAATCGTCCGTCCCAGGAAAACGAGAATTGACCCAAATTCGCAGATCGTGAACATGACAGCCTATTCGTATTCCACGCGTGTTACTCGCAGTAATGGGCGAGCGTGCGGATCCCGGGTAAGTACGCGGTATTCATGCGGAGTGGGCGGCACGATGTCTTGCCGATAGAAATGCCGCCTTGAGGCGGTATAAGGGCCAGTTCCACGGAGCATTTCGAGTGGCTGGGGGACCTGGATTCGAACCAAGATTCACGGAGTCAGAGTCCGTTGTCCTACCGTTAGACGATCCCCCAAATGAGATCGGCAAAATTACGATAGTCCGAAGTCGGCACCATCTAAAGCCGTCCGTGGGAAAATTCCAGCATTTTGTGTGGAGAACCGTGCCTCAAGCGCCGACAGGGATTCCGCTCGTTCGCTGTTTTGATCGCCCCATCGGCCCGATTGCGAATCGCAGGGCTTGGTTAGCACCCACCAACGAGGCATTATAGGGCTAACAGGGCAATGGGCCGGTACGCGAAGCACCGCCACGAAAAATGCAGCGCGCGGGCCGGTCGTGACACAGGGCAACGGCTTGGCGAGCGGATTACCTCAACGGAACCTCGGGGGAGGGCGCCACCATGACTGGCGGCGCCGTCCGCGTGGCCCTGTCTACGCCGCCCTCGATCTCGGCACCAACAATTGCCGTCTTCTTGTTGCGCGCCCCATGTCCTTCAATGGCAACGGTGCCGTCGGGTTCAAGGTAATCGATGCCTTCTCGCGTATCGTACGCCTGGGCGAGGGCCTCGGCGGCGCCGAGCGTGGCGCAGCACCCGTGCTTTCCGGGCCGGCGGTCGAGCGCACCATCGAGGCGCTCAAGATTTGCGCGCAAAAGATGCGTCGGTGCCGCGTGAGTTATGCGCGCAGCGTGGCGACCGAGGCATGCCGGCGTGCCGCGAACGGGGCGAGCTTTCTCACCCGTGTTGAGGCCGAGACGGGTCTTTCGCTCGAAGTCATCAGCCCGGACGAGGAGGCAAGGCTCGCCATGACCGGTTGCCTGCCGCTTCTCGATCCGGAGGTGCCGCATGCGCTTCTCTTCGACATCGGGGGCGGATCGACGGAGCTTAGTTGGCTAAGGGTTTCGACCGATCATGACGCGGGAACCGTTGCGCATATGCTTGACTCGATTTCCCTGCCCATGGGAGTGGTCGGCTTCGCCGAGCGCTATGGCGGTCGACACGTCGATCGTGCTGCCTATCGGGCGATGGTCGAGGAAGTCGGTGCAGCGCTGAATTCGTTCGACGCCGTGCACGAAATCTCTGCGGCGGTCCGGCGGGGTGCGGTGCAGATGATTGGCACCTCCGGAACCGTGACGACCCTTGCAGCCGTTTATCTCGAATTGCCCCGTTACGATCGCGCGACGGTGGATGGTATTTATCTCAGTTTCGATGTCATGGCGAATGCGACGCGCCAGCTCAAGGATATGACTTTCGTGGAACGCGCAGCACACCCTTGCGTCGGCACCGAGCGCGCCGATCTCGTCATTGCGGGGCTCGCCATCCTCGACGCGATCTGCCGGTTGTGGCCGGTCGGGAGATTGCGGGTCGCCGACCGCGGCCTGCGCGAAGGCATCCTGATCGGGCTCATGAAGCGCCATCGCGATTGGCCGCGTCATGACGACGGGGCGCCGGAGTGACGCTTCGGGCGCGCACGCATCCGCACGCTTACGCCGATGCGTAGGGGAAGGGGCGGCTCCAAGACATCGAAGCGCAAGGCCGCGACGCCAGGGGGTGGCGTGCGCGCGCCTGCCGTGCGGCTCAGCACCAAGAACGCTCGCACGCCATCGCAAAAGCGCTGGCTCGAACGGCAGTTGAACGATCCTTACGTCGCCGAGGCTCGTCGGCTCGGTTATCGTTCCCGTGCTGCCTTCAAGCTCGTGCAGCTCGACGATAGGCTCCGTCTCCTGAGGCCCGGTGCGCGTGTCGTCGATCTCGGCGCTGCACCGGGCGGATGGACCCAGGTCGCGGCAGCACGAACCCGTGCGGGCATGCCGGGCGGGGGGAAGATCGTCGCGATCGATATCGCCGAGATGAGCCCCGTGCCGGGTGCCGAGATACAGCACCTCGATTTCCTTGCCGAGGGTGCGCGCGCGGAAATTTGCACGACCCTCGGTGGGCAGGCCGATCTCGTGTTGAGCGACATGGCGCCGCCCTCGACGGGCCATCACGCGACCGATCATATCCGCATCATGGCACTCGCCGAGGCTGCGGCCGATTTCGCCGCCGAAGTGCTGGCGCCTGGCGGCGCCTTTGTCGCAAAGGTCTGGCAAGGCGGCGCCGAACGCTCGCTCCTCGATCGTCTCAAGCGCGACTTCGAGAAGGTGCGCCACGTCAAACCAGCGGCAAGCCGCGCCGAATCGTCGGAGCTTTACGTCGTGGCGACCGGGTTCCGTGGCGTCGAGGGGTGAGCGTCACGGTGCTGAATCGGCCAAAAACCTTTTGCCAAGGCCCTTTCTTTCGCGAATTTGATGTGTATATTGAGCCGCCACCCCCTACCTAGAGGAGGCGGCATGCAGATTCGCGAGGCGCTTACATTCGACGACGTTTTGCTCGTTCCTGCGCGTTCCGAGATCTTGCCGACCGAAACGGATACCCGCACACGATTGACCAAACGGGTAGAACTCGGCATCCCACTCCTCTCCGCGGCTATGGACACCGTCACCGAGGCGGCTCTTGCGATCGCAATGGCCCAGGCCGGCGGCCTCGGCATCATTCATAAAAACGTTACCGTCGCCGAGCAGGCGAACGAAGTCCGCAAGGTCAAGAAATTCGAAGCCGGCATGGTGGTCAACCCGCTCACCATCGGCCCGGATGCGACGCTCGCCGACGCACTCAAGCTCATGGCCGACCACAAGATCTCGGGCATTCCCGTGATCGAGAACAGCGGCAAGCTCGTGGGTATCGTGACGAACCGCGACGTGCGATTCGCAACCGACCCAGGCGAGCCGATCCACCGCTTGATGACCAAGGACAACCTCGTCACCGTGCGCGAGGGCGTCGACATGGTGGAGGCGAAGCGGCTCCTTCATAAGCATCGCATCGAAAAACTCCTTGTAGTCGACGGCCGCTTTCGTTGTGTCGGCCTTATCACGGTCAAAGACATCGAGAAGGCGAAAACCTATCCCAACGCCTGCAAAGACGAGAAGGGACGGCTCCGCGCGGGCGCTGCGGTCGGGGTAGGAGACGCGGGTGTGGAGCGGGCCGAAGCGCTTTTCGACGCGGAGGTCGATGTCATCGTCGTCGACACCGCACATGGCCACTCCAAAGGCGTCCTGTCGACGGTCGAACGCGTGCGCAAGCTCTCGAACTATACGCAAGTCGTTGGCGGCAATGTGGCAACACCGGAGGGTGCGAAGGCGCTCATCGATGCAGGTGCCGACGCCGTGAAGGTCGGGATCGGCCCCGGATCGATCTGCACGACTCGGGTGGTGGCGGGTGTCGGCGTGCCGCAACTGACCGCAATCTTCGATACCGCGGAGGAATGCCGCAAGCAGGGTGTTCCCGTCATATCGGATGGTGGTATCAAGACCTCGGGCGACCTTGCCAAGGCGCTCGCGGCAGGTGCCTCCTGCGCCATGATAGGCTCGCTCTTTGCCGGGACGGACGAAAGCCCCGGCGAAGTTTATCTCTACCAGGGCCGCTCGTATAAATCGTACCGCGGGATGGGCTCCCTTGGTGCGATGGCGCGCGGCTCCGCGGACCGTTACTTCCAGGCCGAGATCACCGACTCGCTGAAGCTGGTGCCGGAAGGGATCGAGGGACGCGTGCCTTATCGCGGGCCGGTCGCGACGATCCTTCACCAGCTTGTGGGCGGTCTGCGCTCAGCCCTCGGCTATACGGGCAGCGCCTCGATCGCCGACCTCCAGAGGAACGCCAAGTTCGTGCGCATAACCAACGCGGGATTGCGCGAAAGCCACGTCCACGACGTCGCGATCACGCGCGAGGCGCCGAATTACTGGACCGAGCGCTAAGCGCTCGGTACTTAGCCGGAAATGACTCCCTCCGCTCGCATCGAGGCCGCGATCGAATTGTTGCGTTCGATCGAAGGGCCGGCGCGTCCAGCCGACCAGGCGGCCTCCGAATATTTCCGTGCGCACCGCTACATCGGCTCGAAGGACCGCCGGGCGGTTTCCGATCTCTTCTACGGGATCGTGCGGCGGCGCGCGGCACTCGATTGGTGGCTCGCGCGATCGGGTGCATCGGATCTCGAGCCGCAACGCGCGCGCGCGATCGCGGCACTGGTCCTCGTCGAGGGATGGACTGCGGACGATTTCACGGCAGGTTTCGACGGGGTGCGCTATCACCCGAAAGCACTCTCGCCCGCCGAACGTGCACTCGTGCGCGCGCTGCAAAAGCACACCCTCGATCATCCGGGTCAACCCGATTGGGTTCGCCTCGAGGTTCCGGAATGGCTCATCGAGCGGCTGCGGCCCTTGTTCGGGGAGCGGCTCGAACGCGAGCTCGCGGCGTTGCAAGAGGAGGCGCCCTTCGATCTGCGCGTCAACCGCCTCAAAGCCACGCGCGAGGAAGCGCTCTCGGCCCTCGAGGCCGAGGGGATCGCAGCGGAGCCTTCTCCGATTTCGCCGATCGGCCTTCGCCTTGCCGTGCGCATTGCAATCGCGAATTCGAAAGCGTTTCGCGAAGGTCTGGTCGAAGTACAGGACGAAGGCTCCCAGATCGTCGCCCTGTTGACCGATGCTCGAGCGGGGATGCGCGTGTGCGATTTCTGCGCGGGTGCCGGGGGAAAGACGCTGACCCTTGCTGCGCAGATGAAGAACCAAGGGCAGATTACGGCCCTCGACGTGCGGGAGAGCCGCCTCGCGCGGGCGGCACAGCGCCTGCGTCGGGCGGGGGTCCATAACGTCACGCGTCGCGTGTTGGCGAGCCAGCGCGATCCCTGGGTCAAGCACCACAAGGAAAGCTTCGATCGCGTTTTCATCGACGCTCCCTGCACGGGTTGCGGCACGTGGCGGCGAAATCCCGATGCGAAGTGGCGCATCGAACCTTCGGATATTGCCGAGCTTGCAGCCCTTCAGGCCGACATCCTCGACAGTTCGGCACGGCTGGTGCGACGTGGCGGGCGGCTCGTCTACGCAACGTGTTCCCTTTTGCCTGAGGAGAACGAGGCGCAAGTGGTCAGGTTCCTCGCCTCTCACGACTCGTTTCGCCACCTTCCGGTCGAGGAGATTTGGCCGGCCGCAATCGGCGGCCGGTGTCCGTCGTTTGGACCGAACCTTCAATTGACGCCCGCGAGCCACGGCACCGACGGGTTTTTCGCGGCGATCTTCGAGCGAGGCTGACTCCGGCTGGAAGCCGTGATAGCGTTTCGTCATGTCGCTCGTGAGACAAGCATACCCTTCCGACGCTCCGGCAATCGCAAGGATACATGTGGAAACCTGGCGGGCGACTTATGCCGGTATTCTCCCCGAGGGTGCGCTTGCCCGCATGCGGGAGAAAAATCACCGCGCCAACTGGTCGCATCTCCTCCAGGGTCATCGGTCTGGGCTGCGGGAGGGCGAGCTGGTGATGGTCGCGGAGGAGGCGAAGGCCGGCGTCGTCGGTTTCGTCAGCGCCGGTCGTGTCCGGAGCGCCATTCCAGGCTATGACGGCGAAATCTATACGCTTTATGTCAGCCCCGATTTCCAAAACCGGGGCGTGGGCTCCAAGCTCCTGACCGGTAGCTTCCGAAAACTCGAGGCATGCCGGATTCATAGCGTCATGCTGTGGGTCCTCGCGCGCAATCCGTCGCGATTTTTCTATGAGGCTTCGGGTGGGCTCATCGTCGCGACTCGGAAGGAACGGTTTTGGGGGGTTGTGCTCTCCGAACTTGCCTATGGCTGGCCGGACCTTGCCCGGACCCTCAACCGCTCGTCCGACGGCGCCAGGGCGGATTGAGCCGCCGCGGCAAAACG
This sequence comes from Alphaproteobacteria bacterium, assembly GCA_035625915.1. Lineage (NCBI taxonomy): Bacteria > Pseudomonadati > Pseudomonadota > Alphaproteobacteria > Alphaproteobacteria bacterium. The sequence continues at coordinate 29,775 of DASPOR010000204.1, forward strand.
CCTAGCCCCCTGGCATTTCGCCGGCACATGGAGTCATTCGACAAAATCGAGAAAATGAATTAGTTAGGGGCGCTCTCGGCATGCGTGGCGTATTTCATTGGCCGGAGCAGATGACCGATCGCGTTCTCATCATCGATTTCGGATCCCAGGTAACCCAACTCATCGCCCGCCGGGTGCGCGAGAGCGGGGTCTATTGCGAGATCCATCCCTTCAACAAGGTAAGTGCTGAGTCGCTTGCGGCTTTCGCGCCGAAGGCGATCATTCTCTCCGGGGGGCCTGCCTCGCTTACCAAGGCGGAAAGCCCGCGCGCACCCGCCGAGGTGTTCAAGCTAGGCATTCCGGTGCTCGGCATTTGTTACGGCTTTCAGGCGATGTGCGCGCAGCTCGGCGGCGAAGTCCAAGCCTCGGAGCATCAAGAATTCGGCCGCGCCTTCGTCGAGGTGACCGGCGATTCCGTGCTTTGGGACGGGGTTTGGAAGAAGGGCGAGCGCCAGCAGGTCTGGATGAGCCATGGGGACCGGGTGGTGCGCCTGCCGGTTGGCTTTCGCGCCGTCGGCGTGAGCGATGGTGCGCCCTTCGCGATGATCGCCGACGATGCGCGCCGATTCTATGGCACACTCTTTCATCCCGAAGTCGTTCACACGCCCCACGGCGCCGATCTCCTGCGAAATTTTACGCGCAAGGTCGCGGGTTGCGCCGGCGATTGGACCATGGCGGCCTTTCACCAGCAGGCGGTGGCGCGGATTCGCGAGCAAGTCGGGAAAGCGCGGGTAATCTGCGGGCTTTCGGGTGGGGTCGACAGCTCCGTTGCGGCGGTGCTCATTCATGAAGCGATCGGGGAGCGGCTTCATTGCATCTTCATCGATCACGGCCTCCTGCGCCAGGGCGAGGCGGAGGAAGTCGAGCGCCTCTTTCGCGGCCATTACAACATCCCGCTCGTCGCGCGCGATGCGAGCGGCTTGTTCCTCGCGCGTCTCGAAGGTGTGGGGGACCCGGAGCAGAAGCGCAAGATCATCGGCGTCACATTCATCGACGTGTTCGAGGAGGAGGCGAAAAAGCTCGGTGGTGCGGACTTCCTCGCCCAGGGAACGCTTTATCCCGATGTGATCGAATCCGTCTCGCCCCTCGGCGGTCCCTCCGTAACGATCAAATCGCATCACAATGTGGGCGGTTTGCCGGCCCGCATGAAGCTCAAGCTGGTCGAGCCGCTTCGCGAACTCTTCAAGGACGAGGTCCGCGCCCTCGGCCGCGAACTCGGCCTGCCGAAAGCGCTCGTCGGTCGGCATCCCTTTCCCGGCCCCGGCCTCGCCATCCGTTGCCCGGGTGCCGTCACCCACGAGAAGCTCGATATCCTCCGCAAGGCCGATTCGATTTTTTTGGAGGAGATTCGCACGGCAGGGCTTTATGACGCGATCTGGCAGGCTTTCGCCGTACTGCTTCCGGTGCGCAGCGTCGGCGTCATGGGCGACGCACGCTCCTACGATTACGTTTGCGCACTCCGTGCCGTGACGTCGACCGACGGCATGACGGCCGACTCCTACCCCTTCGACCACGGCTTCATCGCCGGTGTCGCGACGCGTATCGTCAACGAGGTGCGCGGCATCAACCGCGTGGTCTACGACGTGACGAGCAAGCCGCCGGGAACGGTGGAATGGGAGTAGGGAAGCGTACAAAAGGATACTCAAGGATAGCATGGCGCGCTTGTGGCAACTGAGGCGAGTCGATAGACATCGACCGTAGCGGGCTCTGCCGCATCTGGGACCGTCGGCCGGCTCGGGTGCAGGTAAGAACCCGACTTCTGAAAGCTAGCAAAGGACATGTTGTGGCTGCTGAACTTGGACGCCCGGTTGCGCTCGTCACCGGCTCGACATCGGGGATCGGTGAAGCAATTGCGCGGCGACTTGGGCGCGAGGGCTATGCGGTGGTTCTTCATTCGCGCAGCTCGGCCGAAACCGGCCGGGCCCTGGCATCCGAGCTGGACCACGCGGCGTATCTTCAAGCGGACGTTGCGCGGGACGCCGAGCGGGTCCGGCTGGTTCGGGAGGCGGCGCTGTTCTGGGGCCGGCTGGACGTGCTTGTCAATAATGCCGGCATTAGCCGCGTGATCCCGCACGGCGACCTGGCCGCGGCGACACCGTCGGTGTGGCACGAGCTGAACGAGGTGAACCTTGTCGCGCCCTTCCGACTCGTGGCGGAGGCGGAGCCATTTCTGCGCGAAGCTGCTCGGCGCGGCCGGCCGGGTTGTGTCATCAATATCAGTTCCCATGCCGGCGTTCGGCCGAAGGGCGCCTCGATCCCCTATTCCGCGAGCAAAGCGGCACTGAACCATGTCACCAAACTGCTCGCCCTGTCGCTCGCGCCGGACATCCGGGTCAATGCCGTGGCGCCCGGGCTGGTGGACACGCCCCTCACGGCAGATTGGACAGCGGCGCAGGCGCTTTGGCGCGAGCGCTCGCCGATGCGCCGGGCCGCAAGTCCCGACGACATCGCGCAGGCCGTGATGATGCTAGTCGCTTCCGATTATCTCACAGGCGAGATTCTGCTGTCAGATGGCGGGCTCAACCTCACCTGATCTCGACGAGAGGCAAACCGGCTGAGTTCGCCGCTCGGCAAGACTCGCCGCTCAGCGCCAACGTCCTCACGACAGAGCGCGCCCTCGGGCTGTCCGTGGAGGGGAGGCGCTGATACGCTATCAGTTACGGAGCACTTATTTTTGCAACAGCAGCCTGATCATAGAGACTCGGCAGATGCGAGCACATTTCGACGGGGGTCTCGGATTGACGAGCTAGACCAGAGAACGGCCGATGGCCGAACTACTCTTCGAAGAGAATGATTTAGGCCCGACCGTGGTGTCTACGTCGGATCCACAAATTCCGATGACCGCCGTTGGCCAGTTTCTCGCCCGCGATTTCGTTCTGCCCAGGCGGTATTAAGGAAGAGCCAATGGAGCGTGTTTGCTGATCGTGCTATCAAGCGTCGACGGTCTTTTTCGTCCTGGCGCGAGAATGTGCTCGGCGAGCGACAACGCAAAAATCGACCGATCGTTGTCGAAAGACGTTGAAACGTCGGCGAATTCGAATCGTGCGAATTTTCCTTTGAAATCATGAGCAAAAAATTTTGACGGCTCATTGTTCGGATTTCGAGCGGCATCAGAAAAAATTTGCGACGATGAATCAGCGCGTTACGATGCACAGAGAGAATCGAGTGGGAGTGACCAGGAACGGGAGCAGCAGGATGGATGAGCATGTCATTCGAGAGGCGCTCAATCGCCACTGGTCCGCCTCGGACGCAAATGACTTCGACGTTGAGCATGACATATACCGAGAGGACGCGGTGCTCGAATACCCGCAATCGGGCGAGCGCATCAGGGGCCGGCACAACATACAGGCCGCTCGCGCCGCGCAGCCGAACTTCAAGCGCTTCACGGTGCGCCGGATCGTCGGCACGGGCGACCTATGGGTCACGGAATTCATCCTCACCTATGACGGTCAGCCGTCCTATTCGGTGAGCGTCATGGAGTTCCTGCTCGGCAAGGTGGCCCGCGAGACCCAATACTTTGGCGATCCGTTCGAGCCCGGACCTTCGCGCGCGCAATGGGTCGAGCGGATGGAGTGAAACGGGCGCGACAGTCGCGTGCCCACGCGTGTTGGACCGGGCATAGCTGCCCGTCGATACCGCCCAGCTCGTAAATGATTGCCGCTGTCGCTGAGGCGAGCGCCTGCATCGTCGTAACTAACAATGAGAGGGGCCTCGCCGGCATCAAGACGATCAACCCCCTTCGACGGGGCCGATGATGGCCGACCTCCACCTGCGCGACATCGTGCTGCATCTGTGGATGCGGCGTTGGAAAAAGCCGGTGACCGCGTTGGCCCTTCTCGCGCCCTATAGAGTCTTGCCGCCAAACGCGCGATTTGGTTAAGCTCCAGCACAATCGAATCGCCAGCAATGCCAATATGTTGACGGCATGAGTGAAATCACCTACAAGATTCGGTATGAATAGCCGCAGTCGCGATGCCGCCTATTGGCGACGCCGGATTGAGCGAGATTATCCGGAAGTGGCCGAGCGTCTGCGCAAGGGGGAAATCGTGAGCGTGCGGGCGGCGGCCATCGAAGCCGGGCTCATTCATCAACCCTCGCCGCTCCTCGAGCTTCGCCGCGCCTGGCGTAAGGCGAGTGCCGCGGACCGCGCAGCCTTCATGGCCGATGTTGCGGTGCGCGAGCTGGCGCAGCAGCAATTCGCTGTACATCGCCAAAGACGCGAACGTGTCGTTCATGGCGACACGGCGGCAAACGGCGGCGCCATGCCTTTGCCTTTGAATCTGCCGAAGCAGCCACATCGGGCAACGCCAAACGTGACTCAAATTGCACCGCGCGTGGTGAGCGAGGGCGAAATCCGGCGATTGGACTCATCGCAGTCGCTTGGCACCCTGCCTGGGGCAGGGTCGCTCAAGCCTGACGAAAAGGTCTTGCGCATTCCCCAGGAACATGTCCGTGGGGAGCCCATCAGCGCTCCGCCTACGCCGCCCACGCCGCTCGACCCGCGGCAAGGCAAGCACCGCTCGGGCGTGCGCAGGCTCTGGGGCCTGGTGTCCTTGCCAAGTACGCCGGGCGATCTCGACACGTCCGAAAGTGCTCGAAGCAGCGGTCCCGGCATCAAAGTCGGCGACCGATTCTATAAAGTCGACGCGGGCCCGGTTCCCTGGGAAGTCCTATCGGTTTCTCCGGGGCCGCACGGGGTGCAGCATGCCAGGATTGCGTGCGTGGAAGAGCCCGACACCGTCCGCACCGTGAGCTTCGCGGCACTCACGGACCCAGGCCGTTATCAGCGCATCCGGTGATGACCGGCGATTCCCCTGGCTCACGGAAATTTGCGGGGCGCCTTGGGGACCGATCGTTGACCGCGCCTTTGGCAGGGGCGTATTCTCGGCATCATCGCTCCGCAACGGAGGTGGATCCATGTCGAAATTGAGCTTGTCGATTTTGGGCGCACTGGCCTTTGTCGCAATGGCAGGTCAGGCGATGGCTTGCGAATATTCGAACTCGGCAATGTCCACGCCGACCGCCACGACGGCGGACAGTGGCAGCACGGCGCCGGCGGCACCCACACCGACACCGCAATCACCCAATTCGGGTGGCTGAGCGCGCACCGCAGTGCGGCTTATCGTTTGAACGCTCGCAGATAATTTCACGACGTCTGTCGTCACGCGTGTGACGGGAAAAAAGCAACCGGTCGACCTTGCGGGGTGCGCCCGGTTTTCTTCCGATCCAAGGCTCGCAAAGGTGGATGTCAAGGCTGGCGCCGTGGCCCGCCGGAGGTGGGCTTTGGCCATTCGCTAAACAAATCTGTCCCTTATCCTTCGAGTCGTGCTATGTTTTGTCCTGCGGAGGGAGCCATTGAGGGCCTTTGTCTCGGGATACCGGGTAAAAGCCCTCAGTGAATCCGACCTGCCCACCCGAGGTGGCGGATAAGCCAGCGGGCGTCGGAAGGGCTTGAGGAGGGGGTTGCTTCTATCGTCAACGTTTTGACCGGCGGCCTTGCCCGGCAAGGCTGGAGCAACGACATCTTGTGCCCTGCGTGTGGCGGATCGAACCAGCATCCTTCGGGCAATTGCGTGCGCGTTCCGTGAGGGGTCTTGTGCTGGTTACAAAATTCATATTTATCAATAAAGTAGGGAATTCCTCATGCCGGTGGGATGGTGGCGTGAGGCGATTTGGCGTGAACCATCTCATAACACTGCGGTAGGGCTGCCGCCGTCGGAAATCACCGGCACGGTACGCAACGACGCGATATGGAGTGCATGGAATATGTCAGTTGGCACGGTTAAGTGGTTCAATGCCACGAAGGGGTACGGCTTCATCCAACCCGAGGACGGCTCGAAGGATGTCTTCGTTCACATCTCTGCGGTTCAGCGGGCGGGACTTCAGGGGCTTCGGGAAGGCCAAAAGGTGAAGTACGAGCTTATGATGGGCCGTAACGGCAAGAGCTCGGCGGAGAATCTCGCGGTCGTCGACTGACGGGACGGCATTCGCTGCATGTCGCGGGGGCAGCCGCCCCCCGACACGGCGCTGGGACCGGTTGCTGGGCATTCGCGGGCTCTTTGGGCTTGCGGGTCCATCGCTTTCGTTCTTCGTTACCTTGCGGCATTCGCGGCAGACGGCGTTGGTGCGCACGGGGCGTTCCTGCGCGCGCATCGGATCGTTGCGGGTGGACAGGATCTCAGAGGTGGTTTGCGACAGAGCCTAACGACGGCCACGCGGGCCGCGTCGCAACATCCTTCGCACCGCACCCCATGCAACGCATCTGACTGCCCACCTCGGGAACCGGGAAGGCGGGTCCGAGGGCGGCGATGAGGTTGCGCGTCGGTACGACCGCATTGTGGCCGCAGCGATTGCACCAGCAGAACACATCGACCCCTTCGTTTGCGAGTTCAGCCAGCAGGATCGCTTTGAGGCGACCGTCCTCGGCCTCGACCAGCCTGCGCTTGAAGCCAGACATTCGCCGTCCCCGACATTCGCGAAAAGAACATACCAAGAACACGATGGGCAATCAAGGCGGACGCTTAGCCGAAAAGCAGGGGAGGACGCCAAAATATCAGGAGCCGCTCGATACCAGCGTGAGCCGCAACTCGAAAATGCCCAGGACCTCCGAGAGCGAATTTCCGCGCTTGAAAGGGCGAGAGCCTTTCGTGACGAGAAAGCTGCACTTACCCGCGGCGTCGGGGGCGAACTTCACGACCGTGAAAGTCGGTCCTTCGAGGCGGTGACGAAACACCATGAAGCGCGCGTGGGTCGTATCGTGGTGAATCGCATAATCGCGCCATTCACCGCCGGCCACCCGTCGGCTATAGAGCTGGAGGAGATTGTTGAGTTCCGGGCGGCTGAAACACACAAAGCTGCGTCGACGTCTGTGCTCGTCGAGCCGGACCAGCTTCGCCATAAGCAACACCTCATTGCACGGCATCTCTTGTTCGGTTCGTGACAGTCTTCCTCATTTCCGATGCAGTGTCCAGTAGACCCAAACCCTCGTAAACGCCTCGGAATCGCGGAAAACGGTAGCGCATCCGGCTTTCATCCGAGAGAGCCGGGGTATCGCTCAGGGATTTGCCATCCTCCGAGGCGGTCGCTATTGTACGGCCCTCATTTGTCCCGGAGGCCTTGGTGAGCGATATCTTCCGCGAGATTGAAGAAGACTTACAACGCGATCGATACAAGAAGCTGTGGGAGAAATACGGCAACCTTGTCATCGCCGCGGCCGTGGTGCTGGTCCTGGGTACGGCCGGCTGGCAGGTTTGGAAGGCGAACAAGATAAAACGCGACGAAGCATTTGGCGCTCGCTATGCCGAGGCTGCCAAGCTCGCAGAAGACGGCAAGACCGATCAGGCGGAACAAGACTTCGCTAAACTCGCCACGGATGCCGGCCACGGGTATGCGGCACTTTCACGGCTGCAGGAGGCGTCGCTTCTGGCCAAGGCCGGCAAGCGCGACGAGGCGATCGCCGTCTACGACAAACTCGCTGCGGACAGTTCCGTCGACCGGACATATCGCGACCTGGCGGCTTACCTTGCGGTACTCCATAATGTCGACACCGGCGACCCTGCGGTCCTTGCCAAGCAACTTGAACCGCTGACGGCAGCATCGAGCCCGTGGCGCCACTCGGCCCTCGAGCTGTCGGCACTGCTCGCCGAGCGCGCGGGCGATGTGGCGCGTGCGCGGCAGATCTACACGCAGCTTGCCGACGATGCGACAGCGCCTCAAGGCGTTCGTGCGCGTGCGGCCGAAATGCTCGCCGCACTCAAGGGCTGAGACCGGCATGATCCGCTGCCGCGCCGCCACGATCCTGGAGATCCTCTCGGCCTTGACGCTCGTCCTCGCCCTCGGCGGGTGCGATGTTTGGCATAGCTGGTTCGGCGACGAAGACAAGAAGCCGAAGCTCAAGGGGGAGCGGATCCCTGTCCTTGTGGCCGAACAGAACCTCAAGCCCGACCCCCAGGTCCAGGACCTCGCGGTGCAGTTGCCGAGTGCGCAGAACAATCCGGACTGGCCGCAATCCGGTGGCAATCCCGCTCACGACATGCAGAACGTATCTGTCGGCAACAGCCTCAATCAGGTTTGGAGTTCGAGTATTGGTGAGGGCCGGAACAAGCACTCAAATCACCTCGCCGTGCCGGTTATCGGCGGCGGGCGGATATTCACGATGGACACGGAATCCGTCGTTCGCGCATTCGATCTCGACCGCGGCGGCCGGATTTGGGAGACCGACGTGAAGCCCGATGCCGACGATATCGGCGACGGCGACGTCGGCGGAGGTGTGGGTTACGCGGACGGACAGGTCTTCGTCACCAACAATTTCGGTGAGGTATTGGCGCTCGACGCCAATTCGGGCGCCATCAAGTGGCGCCGTTCGCTCGCCGGACCGACGCGCGCAGCGCCGACCGTGGGCGGGGGGCGCGCTTTCGTCGTAACGGCGGACAACCAATTAAACGTGCTCGACGTGAAGGACGGCCGCGTGGAGTGGACCCATGCCGGATTGTCGGAAGTCACGGGTCTCCTCGGCGCTGCAAGCCCGGCCTTCGACGGTGACATCGTCGTCGTGCCATACACGTCCGGCGAACTCTATGCCATTCGGGCGGACAACGGGCGCGTCCTTTGGTCGGACTCGCTCGCTTCGGTTCGACGTGCTGACGCGATCTCCGCCCTTGCGGACATCCGCGCCAATCCCGTCATCGACCGAGACCGCGTCGTCGCTGTCGGCAACAGCGGGCGAATGGTGGCGATCGATTTGCGCTCGGGCGGTCGCGCCTGGGAGGACCCGATCGGCGGTTGGACGATGCCGTGGGTGGCGGGCGATTTCGTCTTCGTGCTGTCGAACGAGAATCAGCTTATCTGCTTGACGCGGCGCGACGGGCGCGTGCGTTGGCTCGTCCAACTCGACCGTTGGAAGGACACCGAAAAGAAGAAGGACCCCATCCTTTGGGTCGGGCCGGTGCTGATCGGCGACAAGCTCGTCACCGCGAGCAACGACGAGAGACTCATCACCATCTCGCCGCAGGACGGTACGATCCTGAACACGATCGAGCTTGGCGATCCGGTCTCGATTCCGCCCATCGCGGCAAACGGCACACTTTACGTCCTGACCGACGCCGGAGACCTTCGGGCTTTTCGCTAAGGGGCGGCAATGGCGTTCACCGTTGCCATCGTAGGACGCCCGAACGTTGGGAAATCGACGATCTTCAATCGGCTCGTGGGCAAGCGGCTCGCGCTCGTCGATGACACACCAGGCTTCACGCGCGACCGGCGCGAGGGTCAGGTCGATGCCGGCGGCCTCAGTTTTACGGTCATCGACACGGCAGGACTCGAGGAAAGCACCGCTGACACGCTCGAAGCGCGCATGCTCTCCCAAACCGAGCGTGCGATCGACAGCGCGGACGTGGCTTTGCTGGTGATTGACGCGCGTGCGGGCCTGACCCCGCTTGACGAGCATTTCGCGCGCCGCGTGCGCAAGCGGCGAACGCCGGTCATCCTGGTCGCAAACAAATGCGAAGGCACGATTGGCGCTGCGATACTCGCCGATTGCCATCGTCTCGGTTTCGGGGAGGCCATCGAAATTTCGGCGGAACATGGGCTCGGCATCGGCGATCTTCTGGATGCCTTGCGACCCCATGCCCCATCTTCCGCCATAGCACCCAGCGAGGAAGATGGCGGTGAGGACGAGGATACACGGCTCGGCACAGGCGAGGTGCTGCCAAGACGGCTTCAGCTAGCAATTCTCGGTCGGCCCAATGTTGGAAAGTCGACGCTAGCCAACCAACTGCTCGGCGAGGACCGGTTGCTGACCGGCCCGGAGCCAGGCGTTACGCGCGATGCGATCCCGCTTGACTGGGAATATTCGGGTCGGCCGATCCGGCTCGTCGATACCGCGGGCCTGCGCCGCCGCGCCAAGGTGACCGATCGGCTGGAGCGGCTTTCCGCTGTCGACGCCCTGCGCGCCGTCCGTTTTGCCGAAGTCGTGATCCTCGTCGTTGACGGTGGCGATCCACTCAATCGCCAGGACCTGGGCCTTGCGAGCATGGTGGCAGAGGAGGGCCGCGCCCTTGTCGTCGCCGTCAATAAGGCCGACACGATCGCGGATAGGTCGAAGGTAATGCGCGAAATCCACGAGCGCATCGATATCTCGCTTGCGCAGGTGAAGGGCGTTGAGATCATTCTCGTGTCCGCATTGACCGGCGAGGGAGTCGAAAAGCTTATGGCGGCGGTCTTCCGCGCGCACGAACTTTGGAACCGGCACATATCGACTTCCGAACTCAACCGGTTCATGTCCGAGGTGATCGACGCCCATCCGCCGCCCCGCGCTGGCGGTCGGCGAAGCAAGATTCGCTACATCACGCAGGCGAAGACGCGGCCGCCCAGTTTCACGCTTTTCGGGAACAAGCTCAGCGATTTGCCCGATACCTATCTTCGCTACATCGTCAACGCGATGCGCGAATCCTTCGATCTGCCGGGGGTGCCGATCCGCATCGCGCTGCGGGGCGGGGAAAATCCCTATGCGAAGAAAAAGCCGACCTAAGCTCCAGGCGCTCCGGGTCTTTGACGCAGTGGCTTAGGCGGCGTTTGCCTGAAACGCCATCCTAATAACAGCGCACCAAATCTCCGTGCCGGGCGCAATCCGCTGTCGCCAATTCGACGAAGTGTGGCGCGATTTCGTCAGGGTGGCGCAATGTGTCCGGGTTCTCGCCTGGAAACGCTTCCGCACGCAGTGCGGTACGCACAATGCCGGGATCGAGCAGGTTGACGCGCACTTTGGTCTTGGCGGTCTCCCCGGCGTAGTTGCGAACCATCGCCTCGAGGGCCGCCTTGCTCGCGGCGTAGGCGCCCCAGTAGGGGAAAACATCCGACGCCACGCTGGCGGTCACGAAGATGGCGCGGCCGGCGTCGGATGCGCGAAGGAGCGGATCGGTGCTGCGTATGAGCCGCCAATTGGCGGTGAGATTTATCGCGATGACCTCGTTCCACACTGGCGGGTCGATGTGCCCCGTGGGCGAGAGAACGCCGAGCTGTGCTGCGTTGCCCACGACGATGTCGAGCTTTCCGTAGCGCTCGTAAAGGGCCGCACCCAGTCGATCGATGGCGTCAAAATCCTTGAGATCGAGTGGCACGAGGGTGGCGCTGCCGCCCAACGCGCCAATCGCATCGTCCACGTCCTCGAGCCCGCCGACCGTGCGTGCGACGAGAACGACGTGTGCGCCCTCGGCTGCAAAGCGTTTGGCGACCGCTGCACCGATACCGCGCGACGCACCCGTGATGAGTGCCACGCGCCCTTTCAGTCGGGCCATTTTCAGGCGATCTCGGCGAGAAGCGAAAGTTGCGGTGCGGTCTGCCCACCCTCGAAATCGGTAAGGCTCGTCGGGTAGTCGCCGGTGAAGCAGGCGTCGCAAAATTGCGGGTGGGCATTGTCGCGGCCCCTGACGCCGACCGCGCGATAAAGCCCGTCGATCGTGATGAAGGCAAGGCTGTCGACGCCGATCAACGCGCGCATGCCCTCAATATCGTGGCGATAGGCAAGCAGTTCGCTCCGGTGCGGCGTATCGATCCCGTAAAAGCACGAATTCGTCGTGGGCGGGCTCGAAATCCGCATATGAACCTCACGCGCACCCGCTTGGCGCACCATCTCGACGATCTTGCGCGACGTGGTTCCGCGCACGATTGAATCGTCCACCAAGATGACGCGCTTTCCCTCGATATTGGCGCGGTTGACGTTGTGTTTGAGCTTGACGCCGAGATTGCGGATGCGATCCGTCGGCTCGATGAAGGTACGCCCGACATAATGATTGCGGATGATGCCAAGCTCGAACGGAATCCCTGCTTCGGCAGCGTAGCCGATTGCGGCGGGAACCCCGGAATCGGGAACGGGGATTATCACGTCGGCCGGAACGCCGCTCTCACGGGCAAGTTCGGCGCCGATACGCTTTCTGACCTCGTAAACGCTCTTGCCCTCCATCCTGCTGTCGGGTCGGGCGAAGTAAATGTACTCAAAAATACAGAAACGCTTGCGCATTGCCGGGAAGGGCTTGAGGGAGTGAACCCCCTTCTTGTCGAGGACGACAATCTCGCCCGGCTCCACATCCCGCACGAAGGTAGCGTCGATGATATCGAGCGCACACGTCTCGGAGGTGAGTATGAAGGCGCCGTCGCGCGTCCTGCCGAGCACGAGCGGGCGCACGCCCAAGGGGTCGCGCAGGCCGATCACCGCCTGTTCGCTCATGGATATGAGCGAGTAAGCCCCCTCGATCTGCCGAACGGCTTCGATCAGCCGGTCGATCAGCGTGCCGAACTGGCTGGTCGCGATCAGGTGGACGATTACCTCGGTGTCGGTGGTCGACTGGAAGAGCGAGCCTCGGCTGGTCAGCCGATCGCGTAAGGCTGCCGCGTTCGTAAGGTTGCCGTTGTGCCCGACTGCGAAGCCGCCTTGTTGGAGGTGAGCGAAGAGCGGCTGAACGTTTCGAAGGACGGTCTCCCCGGTCGTGGCGTAGCGGACGTGTCCAATTGCAAGTCGTCCGGGAAGCTTGGCGATCGCCTCCTCGCTGTCGAGACTGTCGCCGACGAGGCCAAGAGCCCTGTGCTGGTGGAATTGCTTGCCGTCATAGCTCACGAGGCCGACCGCTTCCTGGCCGCGATGCTGGAGGGCATGGAGGCCGAGGGCGGTCAGTGCTGCCGCGTCGGTATGTCCGAAGATGCCGAAGATACCGCACTCCTCCTTCAGTTTGTCGTCGTCGAAGGGATTGGTGTTCGGCATGGCTGTTCCCGTCATCTCCTGAAGCGTCGGGGCGCTCACTGGTTGCTCTGGAAAAGCCGGTCCATTTCCTTGTTCTCGTCCGGCTTATACCCCTGTTGGTCCTTGGGTGCATCAGCTTTGGCGTCGGGCTTTGCGAGTCTTTGGACGGCCTGCGCCGCGTCGATTCCGTTGCGCGCCTTCGACTCGGCGTCGCCAACCGCCTGAAGGGCGCGACGGCGCTCGCTTTCGGGGATGAGCTGCTCGATCATCCGCGCACCGCGCTCGACAAGCGGGGCGGTCTTGGCCTCCTTCACCCAGCTCGGGTAGTCGTCGGGCGAAGAGACGGCCCAACCGAGTGCCAGGTAGCCCAGGCATACGATCACGATTCCTCTCACGAGGCCAAACACGAGCCCGAGCGACTTGTCGAGTGCTGAAAAACTGCTTTGGTGAACTCTCTGCGCAATCGCATGGCTGATAGCGGAGAGAATCACAAGGGCGATCACGAAGATCGTGACCCCTGCCGCGCCATCGGCCAGCCATGGAATCGCGATGAAGTTGCGAAACCAAGGTGTCACGTACGAGAAAAGGTAGAGCGTAGCGAACGCCGCACCCACCCAGCCGACCACGCTGAGCACTTCCTTCACGAAGCCTCGGATAAGGGCGAAGAGGGCCGAAAGGAGAATGATGATAATGACGACGATGTCGGTCGGGATCATGATCTGGCTTGTCTATCCTCTTGCCGCGGCATTGCGCACAGGGCCGTCGACGGCGCCGAAGCCGTCTTCGGAGTTCTCGAAAAGAGCAACAAGCTCGTAAAGGTGCCCGATCTCGGTGAGCCGCAATCCCCCGGCGGTAGCACCCGTTCCCGCAGCGCCCCGCCTTTGGGGCGACCGCGGCACGACCGCGCGACTGAAACCGAGCTTGGCTGCCTCCTTGAGGCGGTGGTCCATATGGTTCACGGGACGGATCTCGCCCGAAAGCCCGATTTCGCCGAAAATCACTGTTTCAGGCAGCACCGGTCGGTCCGTGACGGACGATACGATTGCCGCCGAAACCGCGAGATCTGCCGCCGGCTCCGCAATCCGAAGCCCGCCCGCGACGTTCAAATACACATCGCGGCCCCCAAGGGCAAGCCCGCACCGCGCCTCGAGCACGGCAAGAACCATGGCGAGACGCCCCGTGTCCCATCCGACCACGGCACGGCGAGGTGTCGCGAACGAAGTAGGCGCAATAAGCGCCTGCACCTCGACAAGCATGGGCCGCGTTCCCTCGATCCCGGCAAAGACGGCAGCACCGCTCACCGCGCGATCCCGCTCACCGAGGAAAAGGGCGGACGGATTCCCGACTTCCAAGAGGCCACGGTCGGTCATCTCGAATACGCCAATCTCATCGGTCGGCCCGAAGCGGTTCTTGACGGCGCGCAGGATTCGGAACTGATGTCCGCGTTCCCCTTCGAAATAGAGCACCGTGTCCACCATGTGCTCGAGCACGCGCGGGCCGGCGATCAGCCCTTCCTTGGTGACGTGGCCGACCATCAGCACCGTGGTCCCACGGCGTTTGGCTGCCCTGATGAGTTCCTGCGCCGAGCCTCGCACTTGGGCCACGGTCCCGGGTGCAGATTCGAGATTGTCGACATACATCGTCTGGATCGAATCGATGACGACGACCTCGGGGCCGTCGGGGCGGTCGAGGCTCGCGAGGATATCGCGAATGCTGGTAGCCGCCGCGAGTTCGACCGGGGCTTTGGCGAGGCCCATGCGCGCTGCCCGCATGCGCACCTGATCGATCGCTTCCTCGCCGGAAATATAGGCTGCGCTGGCGCCTTGCGCCAAGCGCGCGACAATTTGAAGGAGAAGCGTCGATTTGCCGATGCCGGGATCGCCGCCGACGAGAATCGCCGAGGCCGGCACCAATCCGCCACCGGTCACGCGATCGAACTCGGCGATGCCACTCGCCCGGCGCGGCACCTCCGCAGCAATGCCGTCCAGTCGCGTGAACTGCAGCGCCTTGCCGGCCCGTTCGCCAAGGCCCTTCGGGATACTTTCGCGCGCGGCTTCTTCGACGATCGAGTTCCAACCGCCGCATGCCTCGCAGCGGCCTTGCCAGCGCGGGTAGCTCGCACCGCAGTCCTGGCACACATAGCGCGACGAAGGCTTCGCCACTAACACTCCCCGCCGCACAAACGGCGCGCGCGCCGCGGTGCTGAGTCGATGGGAAACCCCATCATGCACGCAGCTCCATTTGTATCGGGCCCTGGGCCCGGCCGTGAATGAATTGGTCGACATACGGATTGTCGACACGATCGAGGGCTGCGACCGGCCCCGTCCAGATGATCTTTCCGCCATAGATCATCGCGATTCGGTCGGCAATTTTGCGCGCACTCGCCAAATCGTGTGTGATCGAGAGGGCGGTGGCACCGAGCTCGTTCACGCATTTGCGGATGAGATCGTTGATCACATCCCCCATGATTGGGTCGAGGCCCGTCGTCGGCTCGTCGAAAAAAACGATCTCGGGATCGGTTGCGATCGCTCGCGCGAGGCCGACGCGCTTTTTCATGCCGCCGGAAAGCTCCGCCGGTCCAAGCTCGCCCACGTCTGGGCCGAGCCCCACCTGCGCGAGCTTCTTGATCGCAATCTCCTTGGCGTCGGCGCGGGCGATACGCTTGGCCTGGATGAGGCCGAAGGCGACGTTCTCCCATACGGGGAGGCTATCGAAGAGGGCGGCACCCTGGAACAGCATGCCGAATTTTCGCAAAACATGCTCCATATCGCGCCCCCGACGTCCCACGATCTCCTGGCCATCGACCTCGATCGAACCGCGCTCTGGCTCGAGGAGGCCGAGGATGCATTTGAGCGTCACGGATTTGCCGGAGCCGGAGCCGCCGATGATCACAACCGACTCGCCAGGCGCAATTTCGAAATCGACGCCGGTGAGAACCTTTTTGGCGCCAAACGATTTGTGCACGTCCCGGAGCCGGATTTTCGGGGTTTTTGTGGCCATTCGAGCGCGCTCGCTCCTTCAATCAGCACGGCTTGCGATCATGATCCGATAAGCAGCTCGTCGCGCGCGGAATTATGCGCTTTGCGGGTGCGCCGCCACAAGGGCGGAGAGCGCGACGAACCGAGCGGTGCCGCGCTTAGGTGCCGAAAAATATCGCGGTCAGGATGTAGTTGAATGCGAAGATCAGGATCGACGCGGAAACCACGGCATTCGTCGTGGCTCGCCCGACCCCCTGGGCCCCACCTTCGGAGTGATAGCCGTGATAGCAGCCCATGAGTGCGATCAGAAAGCCGAACACACCTGCCTTCACCAGGCCCGACACCACGTCGATCGTCTTCAAGTAGTCCCAGGTCAACTTGATGTAGTTGGATGGATTGAAGCCGAGCTTGTAAACGCCGACGAGATATCCGCCAAAGACCCCGATAACGTCGGCAACCAGCACCAGGAGGGGCAGCATGGTAAGCCCGGCGACCAGGCGCGGCGCCACCAGATACTTGAATGGATCGGTCGAGAGGGTGACGAGCGCATCGATCTGCTCGGTTACCCGCATTGTGCCGATCTCCGCGGCCATGGCCGCACCGATTCGTCCGGCCACCATGAGGCCCGCGAGCACCGGGGCAAGCTCGCGCGTCATTGAGAGGACCACGACGGTCGCGATCGCCGACTCGGCATTGAAGCGCGAAAAGCCCGTATAGCTCTGCAGCGCCAGCACCATGCCCGTGAATATCGCCGTCAGTCCCACGACCGGCAGGGAGAAATAGCCGATCTGGATCATCTGCTGCCCGATCAGGCGCAGAAAGAACGGCGGCCTTACGCAATGGGAGAGGGAGATGCCGGTGAAGATGGCGATGCGGCCGGTCGCTGCAAGAAAGCCGAGGAACACGCGGCCCAAGATGGCAAGGAAGGACGCGATCACGAACGTCTATTCCCACCGCGTGCCGCCCACATAGCGCCGGCCGACGCGTTTGCCGGCGCCCAGGCTGGTAAGAACTTCATAGCCGATCGTGCCAGCCTGAGCGGCAAACAAGTCAACCGGGCGGTGCGGGCCGAGGAGTTCGACGCTTGCGCCGGAATGTGCGCAGTCGGCGGGTACATCGGTAACGTCGACGGTAATAAGGTCCATCGAAATGCGACCCACGACAGGTGCTGCGTATTCCCCGATGTAACCCTCGCCGGAATCGCCGAGGGAACGGAAATATCCATCCGCATAACCGACGCCGACCGTTGCGATGCGCGACGGTCGGCGGGCACGGTAGGCGGCACCATAGCCAACGGTCATGGTACTGTCAACGTTGCGGACTTGCAGGATTTTCGCATGCAGTTGAACGACTTGCGCCACCGGGGTCGCAATATCCGGCTGCGGCGCCACGCCATAGAGTGCCGCACCCGGGCGCACTTCATCGAGGTGGTAGGCGGCGGTCAGATAGATACCCGACGACGCCGCGATCCCCGCACGGGCCGGCGGGAGTTTGGCGCGCAGTCGATTGAAATCGTCCAGTTGGCGCCGGTTCATCGGATTTTGCCGCTCGTCGGAGCAAGCGAGATGGCTGATCACGGCGAGGATATCGAACGCGGCTAGCCGGTCGGGTGCGCCGACCAGTCGATCCACCTCGTCGCGTGGCAGGCCGAGTCGATTGAGCCCGGTGTCGACGTGCAGTATCGCCCGGAGTCGCATTTTTGCGTGCGCGGCCGCCACGCCCCAGCGCTCGATCTGGTCGAGGCTGTTGAGGACGGGGATCAGGCGATGCTCGATGAATGCAGCCTCAGCGCCCGAAAATACACCCCCGAAGACGGCAATGTCCGCATCCGGCAGGATTGCGCGAAGGGAAATGCCTTCATCGATTTGCGCCACATAGAATGTCCGGCAGCCAGCCTCCGCGAGTGCGGGCGCCACCATGCCCATCCCAAGTCCGTAGGCGTCGGCCTTGACCACGGCAGCACAAGCGGCGGGTGCCACGGCGTTCCGTAGCGTGCGCCAGTTTGCCGCGATCGCGGCGAGGTCGACGGTCAAGATCGCGTCTTTGTGCTCACCCATGTTCATGCGATGTCCGTCCGACGCCTTGAACGTTCGGCGCATACCGCTCCCATCTTGGCAATTTGTCGTTGGGTTGTCTCGCGGTTCCGGCGGCGTGCAGAAACCGAGGGCCGAGGACGATCGGTTGGAAATGCGCAAGCCTTGGGGTTACGACTCCCCACCCGGCGCATAATCGGTGCGTTCGAGATTGCCGAAACGGGTCAACGCACCCTCGAATTGAAGCGGAACGTTGCCGATCGGGCCATGACGCTGCTTTGCGATGTGGACCTCGGCGACGTTGTGAATTTTCTCGCCACGCTCCTGCCACTTGCGGTGACGGTCATCGAATTTGTCATCGCCTTCGTCGGACCGCTGCTTCGGCTCGGCCCGCTCGTGATAATATTCCTCGCGAAAGATGAACATGACCACGTCCGCGTCCTGCTCGATCGAGCCGGATTCGCGTAGGTCGGCAAGCTGGGGTCGCTTATCCTCGCGTTGCTCGACCGCGCGACTGAGTTGGGAGAGAGCCAGGACGGGCACGTTGAGTTCCTTGGCGAGCGCTTTGAGCCCGCGCGTGATCTCCGATACTTCCTGCACGCGGTTGTCGGGGCGCGAGACCCCGCCGGTCTGAAGCAGCTGCAGATAATCGACGACGATGAGGCCGAGCCCGTGCTGGCGCTTGAGTCGTCGCGCACGCGTGCGCATGGCCGCAACAGTCAGCGCCGGTGTGTCGTCGATGAAGAGCGGAAGGCGCACGAGCTCCTGCACCGCTTCGAGAAAGCGCGGGAAATCCTGCCGGCTCACTTCGCCGCGCCGGATGCGGTCCGACGATATTTCGGTCTGCTCGGCGAGAATGCGATTGGCGAGCTGTTCGGCCGACATTTCGAGCGAGAAGAACGCGACCTTTGCCCCCTCCGCCACCCGCGCATTGCCAAGTTCGTCGGGCTCCTCGCGATATGCCCTGGAGGCATTGAACGCGATGTTGGTCGCGAGTGCGGTCTTGCCCATCGATGGGCGCCCGGCAAGGATCACGAGGTCGGATGGGTGGAGCCCGCCCAATTTGCGGTCGAGGTCCAAGAGGCCGGTCGTGACACCGGTCACGTGGCTCGAGCGTTTGAACGCCGCTTCGGCCGACGCGATGGCTTGCGTCATCGCGTCGGTCAAGGAAATGAATCCGCCCTCGAACTGGCCTGTCGTCGCGAGATCGTAGAGGTTGCGCTCGGCTTCCTCGATCTGCTGAACCGCGGTCTCGTCGACCGACACGTCAAAAGCGCGATTGACGACCTCGCCGCCGAGGTCGATCAATTGCCGGCGCAAGTAGAGATCGTGAACCGTGCGGCCATATTCGTTTGCATTGATGATGCTGATCGCCGACCCTTCGAGTCGTGCGAGGTATTTCGTCCCGCCGATCTCGTCGAGCGCGCGATCCTGCTCGAAAAAAGCCTTGAGCGTTACCGAGTTGGCGAGCTGGCCGCGCTCGACGAGCTTTGCGCACGCCTCGAAGATCCGTTGGTGGCGCGTATCCGCGAAATGCTCGGCGCGAAGATATTCCGAGACGCGTTCGTAGGCGCGATTGTTCGCGAGCATGGCGCCGAGAAGCGCCATCTCCGCTTCGAAGTTATGGGGCGGTGTCCTTAAGCCGGCTGCGGCATCCGCGTCGCCATGCAACGACGCGACCGTGCTGTCCCTTCGCGCAGTCTCCATGGGGCGCGAGCTTAGCGCCACGAATTGTCATCATACAATCGCCGATATCGGCGGGATTGGAAGGATATCGGGGATAACTCTCAAGCGTCTGTATTCGCTTGCTCATCGTCGAGCGTCGATCGCAGGGCGAGCATTGCGTAAACGGCAGGCGTATGCGGTGGCCGCGCGCAGAATCGAATTGACCGCGACTCGGCGCTCGGACGTTTCAGGTCAGGCCAAGGCGTCGTTGGAAAGATTCCGCGCCGTCGCATGCTCGCGTTCCCAATCGACCATGTAATCGCGCGTGAGCGGGGCCGCGTCGGCACGCTTGGTAATTTGCATTTGGAAGACCATCTGCCGGAGATACTTGAACGCGCATTCGCAGCTTGCAAGGTAGTACTCCCACATTCTGCAGAAGCGCTCGTCGTAGAGCTTGCGTACTTCGTCTCGATTGGCCATGAACCGCTGGCGCCACTCGCGCAAGGTCTTGGCGTAATGGAGGCGCAGGATCTCGATGTCCGTTGCCCAAAGCCCAACTTTCTCGACGGCTGCCAGAACCTCGGAAAGGGCAGGGGTGTAGCCGCCGGGGAAGATGTATTTTCGAAGCCACGCGTTCGTCCCGCCCGGTGGCTCCATCCGGCCGATCGAGTGGAGCAAGCATACGCCATCGTCGGCGAGAAGGTCTCTGACCTTGGCGAAAAATCTTTGGTAGTGGGCCGGTCCTACGTGCTCGAACATCCCGACCGAAACGATCCGATCAAAGCGCCCTGTCTCCTGGCGGTAGTCGCGAAGCTCGAAGCGGACCCGGTCGGCGAGGCCCGCCGCCGCGGCGCGCGTCCGCGAGACTTTAAGTTGCTCTTCGGAAAGCGTGATGCCAGTTACGTCGATACCGTCCACCATGCGCGCCAGGAACATGCCGAGCCCACCCCAGCCAGAGCCGATATCGAGCACCTTCTGCCCCGCACCGAGCAGGAGCTTCGACGCGATGTGCCGTTTCTTGTTGTCTTGGGCCAGCTCGAGGCTTTCGTTGTCGGAACTGAAATAGGCGCAGGAGTATTGCCGGTCCTTGTCGAGGAAAAGATCGTAGAGCGAGCTTGAAAGATCATAGTGGTATGCGGCATTGCGTTTTGCCCGCGCAATCGGGTTGAAGGTGCGAAAGGGCCGGAGCGTGCGCTCGACAAAATAGGGTCTGACCTGGGCGGGCTCACGCTCCAATCGTTCCATGTTGCTCAACACGATTTCGAGGAAGCCGTAGAGATCGCCTTCCTCGATCGTGAGCGAGCCATCCATGTAAGCTTCGCCCGCATAGAGACTGGGGTGGAGGAAAAGCTTGTAGTGAAGTGCGGGGTCGTGGAGTCTGATCGTTGAGAAGGGCGCTTGCCCGTTACCGAATACGTGCGTGCCGCCGCGGGCATCGACGACCTTGAGCGTGCCCGATTTCACGATTGCCCGAAGCAGGTACCGAAGCAGCATGGTTGCCCTCCATGCTTATCCAAATTTTGTCTGCACGATCCATCCCTGTATGAACCGTGCAGTACGCCTAACGCATTATATAACAGCATGATTTTGGCGCTGTACAGCCCCGAGCGCGAGGCCGTTCGCCGACGCCTATGGGCAACGACGCTCACAAAGCGTCACGACCGTTCGATGGCTCGTAAAGAAAAGGGCGCCTATCGGCCCGGCGCACGGATCGGACGAAGATCCGCTTCAGGACGCCGGCGCGGCCTCGGCCGTTGCAGCGGCCTCGGGCGGGACCTCGGCCACACCGTCGCCGGCACCTTCGGTTTCGGCTGGTGGCGCTTCGGTTTTGACGATGGCGCCGCCATGCTCGATCTGAAGCTTGGCCTCCTCCTCGGAACGGGCGACGTTGACCGTGACGGTTACGATCACTTCAGGGTGCAATGCGATGCGCACCGGGTGAAGGCCGAGCGCTTTGATCGGATGGTTGAGCTGTATCATCCGACGCTCGACCTTCTGTGCCTCACTCGAAACCGTATTGGCGATGTCTCGCGCGGTGACGGAGCCATAGAGCTGGCCGGTCTCGCTCGCCTGCCGGATGAGCGTCACGGTAATATTATCGATTGCGCCAGCCGAACCGGATGCCTCCTTGAGCCTCGCCGCGTTCAGTGCTTCGAGGTGGCTGCGCTGCGTCTCGAAATATTCGAGGTTCGCCTTGGTGGCGCGCAGCGCCTTTTTTTGGGGCAGGAGAAAATTGCGCGCGAAGCCTGGCTTCACCTTCACGACGTCGCCGATTTTCCCAAGCGTCTCGATGCGTTCGAGCAAAATGACTTCCATGGCACTCACTCTCAAGTCGGGTCTGGCCCGAAGGGGCCAGCACCTTTGCGGCCGCCGCTATTGGATGACGTAAGGCAGCATCGCCAGAAAGCGCGCGCGCTTGATCGCCTTGGCGAGCTCTCGCTGCTTCTTGGTGGAGACCGCCGTAATCCGGCTCGGGACGATCTTCCCGCGCTCCGAGATGAAACGTTGCAGAAGCTTGATGTCTTTGTAGTCGATCTTCGGCGCATGCGGACCCGAAAACGGGCAGCTCTTGCGTCGCCGGAAGAACGGGCGGCGAGCCCCTCCCGTGGGACTCATTTCTCAACTCCTTCCGCCGCTGGGGCGGCGGGGGCCTCCGCTTCCTCCTGGCGGCGGCGTCCGCCGCCAAAGCGCGGCCGGTCGTCGTCGCGAAAACGCGGCCGGTCGTCGCCGAAACGCCCGCCCCGCCGGTCGTCGCGATCTTCCCGGCCCTTGTTCTGAAGCACCGCCGAAGGACCTGCCTCGAGCTCCTCCACGCGCACGGTGAGAAAGCGGATCACGTCCTCGTTGATCTGCATGTTCCGCTCCATCTCCTTCACCGCCGCCGCCGGAGCGTCGATGTTGAGAAGCATGAAGTGGCCTTTGCGGTTCTTCTTAACGCGATAGGTGAGATTCCGAAGGCCCCAGGATTCCTTCTTGAGGACCTTCCCTCCCTGCGTCTCGATGATGCCGGAGAAAGATTCGGTCAGAGCCTCGACCTGAGCGGCCGATACGTCCTGACGCGCGATGAACACGCTTTCGTAAAAAGCCAAATTTTGACTCCTTATGGCTGTTTCGCGGCCCGGCGCTGCATCGAGCCCAATCGCCCGGCCAGCCGCCCGAGCCTAGCCGGCACCGGCCGGCAAGGAGTAACGAAGCCGCGCAATATACACATAAGGTCTCGGAGCGCAAGGGTACGCATAGAGGACGGGGCATCGAGCCCATTGCGGTCCGTCGGAACAGGCCGGAGCCCAGGCCCATTTCGGGCGCTCGCGAAGGCACCGGCGTTTCATATTGCACCGAGCCGAAGCCCGGTATTTGCGATTTTCCGACGGTATCCCCTTGTTGGAGATAAGATTTTGCTTCGGGCCGGCATTGGCCCATCGGCGCGCGGAAGCGTCATGGCGCCTTTTCCTTCCCTTGACACGGGCGCGTTTGGCGCTATGAGTTCAACCCCACTTCGGCCAAGCTGCTGGGGCAGGCCCGATGCGGCCGACTGACCGAATTTTCCGCAACCACAGTCCGACATAGATGGCACGCGCATTCATATTCCCCGGGCAAGGGTCCCAAGCGGTAGGCATGGGCCGAGAGCTTTTCGAGAGCTTCGAGAGTGCCCGGCTCGTTTTCGGAGAGGTGGACGAAGCGCTCAAGCAAAAGCTTTCGAAGCTCATGTTCGAGGGACCGGAAAGCGAGCTCACGCTCACCGAGAACGCACAACCAGCACTCATGACCGTAAGCCTTGCGGTAT
>DASPOR010000205.1 GCA_035625915.1 Alphaproteobacteria bacterium
GGGCCAGCTCGATCGGGCTTGCGATCGCTGCGGCAAGGTCGAGACCCGCGCTGCCCGGCGTCGCGTAGGCGGGCAAGGGGAGATCCGATCCGTGGGGGAGACGCTGGAGACGGATCGCCGGCATCGCACGGCCGTGAACCATCACGACTCATCTCCGAGCTCGATCGCCACGCGTGCTGCGATGCGCTCGGCGACTTGCGCCTTGGTCATGGTCGGCCAGTCCTCCACGCCATTCTCGGAGATCAGGTGGATCGTATTGGCGTCTCCGCCGAACGTTCCGGTTTCCGGTGAAACGTCGTTTGCGAGAATCCAGTCGCAGCCCTTCTTCTTGCGCTTGGCCTGAGCATTGGCGATGACCTTCTCGGTCTCCGCCGCGAATCCGACGACAAGGCGAGGGCGTCGATTGCCCGATTTGCTTAGCGTGGCAAGTATATCCGGATTTTCGACGAGCGAGAGCGACGGGGCCTTGCCGTCCTTCTTGATCTTCTGGGCGACGGCCTCGGCGGGACGCCAGTCGCTCACCGCGGCGGCGCACACCGCCACGTCGGCGGGCATGGCGGCGAGACAGGCCGACAGCATTTCGCGCGCCGACTCGATTCGCACGACCGTCACCCCCGGCGGATCCACCTCGAAGGTCGGCCCGGTCACGAGGGTCGTCGTGGCGCCGAGCCGCGCCAGAGCCGCTGCGATCGCATGACCTTGCTTGCCCGAGGAGCGATTGGCGATATAGCGGACCGGGTCGATCGCCTCATGGGTCGGGCCGCTCGTCACCAGGGCGCGCCGGCCCCGAAGGGGCGAGCGGTCATGGAAATGCGCCTCGATGGCGGCCACGATCTCCAACGGTTCGGCCATGCGGCCCGGGCCGTATTCGCCGCACGCCATGTCGCCTTCATTGGGGCCGACACGACGGACGCCGCGGGCCTCGAGAAGTGCGAGATTGGCTTTCGTCGCAGCATGTTCCCACATGCGCACGTTCATGGCCGGCGCCATCATCACCGCCTTGTCCGTTGCAAGCAGCGTTGTGGTCGCGAGATCGTCCGCAATTCCCGCCGCCATCTTCGCCATGATGTCGGCACTCGCCGGCGCGATCACGAGAAGGTCGGCGGAACGCGAAAGCTCGATGTGCCCCATCTCGCTCTCATCGGTCAGCGAGAAGATGTCCTGATAGACCTTTTCCTCGGTGAGCGACGCGACAGAGAGCGGGGTGACGAACTGGGCGCCCCCGTTCGTCAGGATCGCGCGCACGGCCGCGCCGCGCTCGCGCAGGCGCCGGATCAGCTCGAGACTCTTATACGCGGCGATGCCACCCGCGATGATCAGCAGAACGCGTTTGCCGACCAGCACTGTAATTATCTCCAAAATATACGTGCAAGACCTGTGAATAACCTATCGCTCAATACGCCGAGGCGCAACCTTCCCGTGGCCAATGGAGGCGCACCCGACGGCGCGCCTGGGTAACCGCGAATCAGAGGAGTATCAGCAGGATCAGCGCCAAAAGCAGCACGACGGCCCAGAGTGGGAGGAGCAGCGCCACCTCGCCCCGCTGTGCGGCCGACAGTACCTGTAGCGTTTCCGGATGCAGCATGAGGCCGATATTGGCGAGGCGCGAAATCGCCACTTCGGTCTCGCGGGCGAATTCGGGCAGGCGTTCGACGAGATCGACCAGCTCATACATGCTTTCGCGGATGCGCGCCTC
Source organism: Alphaproteobacteria bacterium (assembly GCA_035625915.1). NCBI lineage: Bacteria > Pseudomonadati > Pseudomonadota > Alphaproteobacteria > Alphaproteobacteria bacterium. The sequence continues at coordinate 1,697 of DASPOR010000205.1, forward strand.
CGGTCCCCGATTCGCGCGCATCCATTCCTCGACGAGCGGACGGGCGAGCGTCCACATATTGATGTCGGGGTTGAGCCTGCGACCGACCCCCTCGGCGAGCAGCATCGACTTCTGGAGAAGGAGGAGCTGAGGTTGGGTCTCCATTTCGAAGGTCTCGGTGATCTGGAAGAGCTGGGCCAGGAGTCGTGCGAGCGAGATTTCGTGGAGCGGCTTGTTCATGATCGGCTCGCCGATCGAGCGGCAAGCCTGCATGAAAGCGTCGACGGATTTTTCGCGGGGGATGTATCCCGCGCGGAAATGCACGTCGGCGACGGCCCGATAGTCGCCCTGAAGAAATCCGACAAGCATCTCCGCGAGATAGATGCGGGTTTTGCGGTCGACCCGCCCCATGATGCCGAAATCGACCATCACGAGGCGGCCGTCGCGATCGACGAAAACGTTTCCCGGATGCATGTCAGCGTGGAAAAATCCGTTGCGGAAAACCTGGACGAAGAACGTCTCGGCCGCCCGCGCCACGATCCGGTCGGGATCGTGGCCGGCGGCAATCAGGTTGTCGCGCTCGTCGATCGGGATTCCTTCGATGCGCTCGAGCGTCATCACACGGCGCGAGGTTCGCAGCCAATCGACCGTCGGAACATGCACGTTCGGATCGTCGGAGAGCGACTCGGCGAATTCCGACGCGGCCGCCGCCTCCATCCGCAAATCCATCTCGATGTGCACCGTCTCGCGAAACGTGGTGACGACGTCGCGCGGCTTGAGGCGGCGCAGGGAGGGCCTCGTTCGTTCGACGAGCCCGGCAAGCCAATCTAAGAGCGCTATATCGCGCTCGAAGGACGCCTCGATCCCGGGACGGAGGACCTTGACCGCGACGGGGTCGCCGGTCGTCGTCTCGGCATAGTGGACCTGTGCGATGGAGGCGGCGGCGATGGGCTTGTCGTCGAAACGCGCAAAAAGGGTCTCGACCGGTTTACCCAATTCCCGCTCGATTGTCGCCCGTACCTCTGCGCTAGCGAAGGGAGGAAGGCGATCCTGGAGCAAGGACAAATCTTCGGCGACCTCCTCGCCGAGCAGATCCGAGCGTACCGAAATCGCTTGGCCGAGCTTGATGAAGCTCGGGCCGAGTTCCTCGAGTGCTGCCGCAAGGCGTTGGCCGGGCCGCAGCACATTGTCCCCGCCACGCCGTTTTTTAGCCAATGCGCGCGCGAGGAATGTCACAATCGGTGCGATTTCCGCAGCCTCGAGCGGGAAAAGCGCGTCATGACGCGCAAGCGTGTGCGCGATAGCGAGAAGCCGGGCGACGTGACGTAAGGGTTCGAGCATCCGGCCCGGCGCTCAAAGCCGCCAAGCGGAATGCATGGCCGCGATCCCGCCCGACAGATTGCGCACGCGCACCTGGCCGAGGCCGGCGCGTTCGATCCGCTCGGCGAGCAAATGCTGGGGCGGAAAGCGGCGAATGCTCTCGACCAGATAACGATAGGCCTCGCGATTGCCGGTCACATTCGCGCCAATCCAGGGAATGACCGAGAAGGAATAGCGGCTGTAAAGATCGTCGAGAAGCGGCACCGTGACGCGGCTGAATTCGAGACACAAAAATCGCCCGCCCGGCTTCAACACGCGCTTGGCTTCGCGCAGGGCCGTTTCGATATCCGTCACGTTCCGAAGCCCGAAGGCGATCGTGTAGGCGTCGGCCGAGTTCGCAGCGACCGGAAGATCCTGTGCATCGCCGACAAGCCAGTCGATTCCAGAGAGCATGCCCCGGTCGAGCGCGCGGTCGCGCCCGATTTGCACCATCCGCTCGTTCGCGTCGCAAACCACGACGCGGCATGTCCGCTTTGTGCGGGCAGCGAGTCGAAAGGCGACATCCCCGGTGCCGCCGGCAACGTCCAGGATCGTTTGTCCCGAACGGGGCGCGAGCCAGTCGACCAATGCATCCTTCCAAAGCCGGTGGACGCCCGCACTCATCAAATCGTTCATCAGGTCGTAGTGGTTGGCCACCGTGTCGAAGACCTCGCGCACGAGATTCTTCTTGGCCCCGGCCGGCACGCGACGAAAGCCGAAATCCGCCTCCTCCCGCACGCGGGCCGAGGGCGAGTCGCGAGGTTCCAGGCCGCTTTTCTCCGACATGTAGCGGACCATAGCGCAGCGCCTATCTATAGGCTAGCTTGCCGCCTATGCCTGAGCTTCCCGAAGTCGAGACGGTTTGCCGAGGGCTGGCAGCCAAGCTGGTCGGCCGCCGCCTCGCGCGGGTCGAAACCCGTCGACCCGATTTGCGCGTTCCCCTGCCCCGAGGATTTGTCAATCGCGTTCAGGGCCTCACGGTCGAGCGCATCGATCGCCGGGCAAAATACATTCTCATGCGACTCGAAGGTGGGCTCGTACTTTTGGTGCATCTCGGCATGTCCGGACGAATGATCATCGCGAACGGCGCGCCACCCGATCGTCACGATCACGTAGTCTTCGTGACCGATGACGGCAGCGAAATCCGCTTCAACGATCATCGTCGTTTCGGGCTCATGCTTCTCACCCGAGAAGGCGAACTCGCAAACCATCCGCTACTTGCCGGGATCGGACCCGAGCCGCTTGGCAACAGCTTCAACGCCGAGGTTCTTGCGGCAGCACTCAAGGGCAAAAAGACGCCGATCAAGGCCGCCCTTCTCGACCAGACCGTCGTCGCCGGTCTCGGCAACATCTATGTCTGCGAAAGCCTCTATTGGGCCGATGTCTCGCCCAAGCGGCTGGCGCGCACTTGTATTGGCGAGCGCGCCGAGCGCCTGGTGCGCGCGATCCGCAAGGTCCTCACGGAGGCGATCGCGGCAGGCGGATCGTCGCTTCGGGATCATGTGCAACCCTCGGGCGAGCTCGGCTATTTCCAGCATAGCTGGGCCGTGTACGGACGCGAGGGCGAGGCCTGTCCGCGCTGTGTTGCAGATGCAGTGCCGTGCAAAATCAAACGAATCGTACAATCGAATCGCTCGACATTTCTCTGTCCACGATTCCAACGTTGAGGTGAAATCGTCTTCCAATGCGGCAGATATCGTTTTTTCGACCCTCGAAATTCGCACGCACCCTCGCGGCGACATTGGGAATAGCGCTCATCCTGACCATGCCCGAGGCGGCATCGCTCCGCGCCGCCGACGCCTTCGTATCGGGCACCGAGGATATTCCACTCATGCCCGGACTCGCCCCGATCGATGACGCGGACGTCATTTTCGACACGCCTCAGGGCCGGATCGTCGAGGCCTACGCGAAAGGCGACATGACGCGAAAATCAGTCCTCGAATTCTATGCGCGCACGTTGCCGCAACTCGGGTGGAGTGCGGCTGGAACGGGTGCTTACCGACGCGAGGGCGAGGTGCTGCGCCTCGAGCTCTACCAGGAGAAGGGGCGACTTACGGTTCGCTTTTATCTTTCGCCGAGTTGACGGCTGTGGACACGGCGCGCACGAGCGCGGTTGCATCGCCAACATAGGGGATAATCGATGGCATACGAGCATATCATCGCGGAGACGCGCGGAACCGTCGGGCTCATCACGCTCAATCGCCCGCAGGCGCTGAATGCACTCTGTTCGCCCCTCATCGTCGAAATGGGTGCAGCCCTCGATGCCTTCGAGGCGGACGAAGGGATCGGCGCCGTCGTCATCACCGGAAGCGATAAAGCATTCGCGGCGGGTGCCGACATCAAGGAGATGCAGCCGCAGGGCTATATGGATGTATATCTCCGCGATTTCATCACAAAAGGTTGGGAGCGTGCGACGACGTGCCGCAAGCCGATCATCGCCGCCGTGGCGGGCTTCGCACTCGGTGGGGGGTGCGAACTCGCCATGATGTGCGACTTCATCCTTGCGGCCGACAACGCGAAGTTCGGCCAACCTGAGATCAAGCTTGGAACGATTCCGGGTGCTGGCGGCACTCAGCGCCTTACACGTTTCGTCGGCAAATCGAAGGCGATGGAAATGGTGCTCACGGGACGCATGATGGACGCCGCGGAAGCCGAGCGTGCAGGGCTTGTAAGCCGCGTGTTGCCGCTTGCCGAACTTCTGCCTGAAGCGATCAAGACTGCGCAGGCGATTGCCAAACTTTCACGACCGTCGGTGCTTATGGCCAAGGAATCGGTCAATCGCGCATACGAGACCACGCTTACGGAGGGCATTCGCTTCGAGCGAAGGCTGTTTCACTCGACCTTCGCCTTGCAAGACCAGAAAGAAGGCATGCGGGCCTTCATCGAAAAGCGGGCACCCGATTTCAAGAACCGTTGAGCGCCCGGTTGGCGCTGAACCCCAGGGCTGAGGCGGGCTTCGCGCGCTTGACGGCGAGGGTCGCCGGAGGCTATAACCCGCGCCTTGTGCCGCCGGATGGGTCGATGGGGTGAGGTCGATGGAAGTTTCGGCGGCGGGCAAGCATGAGCGTTCAACAAGCATACGGTTTCGAACACCGCCCACGCGGGATTGATGTCCCAGGGGTTGGGGAACCGTCGCATCGGGTGAGAAATGGCGCACCATAAATCGGCGAAGAAAAGGATTCGACGGAACGATCGACGGCAAGACATTAATCGCGCGCGCACCAGCCGTCTGCGCACCTTCGTCCGCAAGACCGAAGCGGCAATCGCCAGCGGCGACAAGAGTGCAGCACAGGCCGCCTATCGGGAGATGGAGCCGGAGCTGCACTCTGCGGTCACGAAGGGCGTCATTCATCGCAACACTGTTGCGAGAAGCCTCTCGCGCCTCTCCGCGCGCATCAAGTCGCTGTAAGAATCTTTTCGCCCGGCGGCGCGAAACTGCAATCCTATCGTTGCGGTTTTGTCGTCTCTCGGTCACCGCAGGTTCACGGCGATGTACAGATTTATCCGCACGGCCGTCACGAAAGCGCAAAATTTTTCAATCGTTCCCTTTTCGTCTTATTGCATGGCGACGGCGGCGCGAGTAGATTCGATTTTACGCGGCGGTCATTGCGCAGGCACCCCATTCGCTGACAAATTCCGAGTCGATTCAATAGCTCGAAGAAGAGCTGCGGGTGTCTCGTGCGATAAAAGAAGAAGTCGATCTCAACCGATCCGAGGACACAAAAATGCAGCCGGCCACGGTAACAAAGAGGGCCGGCGTACAATAAAGCGGTAATCAAATTAATTCGGTTGCCGCGGGGGGCAGTCAGTGGTCCAGAATTCGATATTCGGCGCTCTAGCTGCGAATAGCACAAATCCATTTCCGACTTCTCACGGGCCCACGCGAATTGTGGTGGGGGCGAAGGTGCAAAATGTGCGCGAGCTCGCCGGGTCAGGTGTCGGATTGTGCCGGCGAGGGGCCGGTGATGATTCCAGGTAGGGGCGAGTGATGGCGGAAAGCGAATTTCGCGGCGGAGTCGATGCGCAATGGGCGCGGGTTCGTGGACGTCTCAGGGCCGAGTACGGTGAAGCAGCATACAAGAGCTGGTTGAAGCCGCTTACCTTCAAGTCGATGGAGGGGGGGCTCGTCCGTCTTTCAGCGCCGACGCGATTCATGCGCGATTGGGTTGCCAACCACTATGCCGACCGCATCCGCACGTTCTGGACCGGCGAGAATTCCGGCGTCCGTGCCATCGACATCCTCGTTGAATCGACGCGGGACGCCGCGGCCGGGAAGCTCAAGGCCAAGGCCGAGCGGGAGCAAGCACCCGACACTTCCGAACCCGAGCAGGACGGCCGTAGCAATTTCTCGGCGCCCCTCGATCCGCGCTTCACGTTCGAAAATTACGTGGTCGGCAAACCGAACGAGCTCGCGCACGCCGCGGCGCGCCGGGTCGCCGAGTCCTCGACCGTGCCGTTCAATCCCCTCTTCCTCTACAGCGGGGTCGGCCTCGGCAAGACGCATCTGATGCACGCCATCGCGTGGCATATCAAAAAGCGCGATCCCGCGCGCCGCGTCATCTATCTCTCGGCCGAGAAGTTCATGTATCAGTTCATCCGCGCGCTCCGTTTCAAGGACACGGTCGCGTTCAAGGAGCAGTTCCGCTCGGTCGACGTCCTGATGATCGACGATGTCCAGTTCATCAGCGGCAAGGAATCGACCCAGGAGGAATTTTTTCACACCTTCAACGCCCTGGTCGACCAGAACCGCCAGATCGTGATTTCGGCCGATAAATCGCCGTCCGATCTCGAGGGACTTGAGGAGCGCCTGCGCTCCCGCCTCGGCTGGGGCCTCGTCGCCGATATTCATCCAACGAGCTACGAGCTGAGGCTCGGCATCCTCCAGTCCAAGGCGGAAAGCATGGGCGTACAACCCATACCCGCCAAGGTGATGGAATTCCTTGCGCACAAGATCACGTCCAACGTGCGCGAACTCGAAGGTGCGCTCAATCGCATCGTGGCGCACGCGACCCTCATCGGCCGCTCGATCACGCTCGAAACGACGCAGGAAGTGCTCCATGACCTGCTGCGGGCGAATGATCGGCGCGTGACGATCGAGGAGATTCAAAAGCGTGTCGCGGAGCACTTCAATATTCGGATCTCGGACATGCACTCGGCACGCCGTGCGCGCGCGGTGGCGCGCCCGCGCCAGGTCGCCATGTATCTCGCCAAACAATTGACCGCGCGCTCGTTGCCGGAAATCGGGCGCAAATTCGGCGGGCGCGATCACACGACCGTTATGCACGCGGTGCGCAAGGTCGAGGAATTGCGTGCGACCGACTCCGGATTTTCGGACGACGTCGAACTCCTGCGCCGAATGCTCGAGGGTTAACGGTCCGATCCCCGCGGCGCGCTCATCATCGTGGTGCGTGGAATCGATCACCCGGGACATTCAATTCCCGCTTATCGCACATCGTCGGCCGGAATGATGCCGACACGTAAAGAATCGGCCATCTGAAACAGAACGCTGGCGGGTGCGTGCAATTCTACGCGGGCAAGCCGCCGCGCGAACAAGGCGCACAAATTACACGCACCGGTCGTCGGACCGAAGGGCGAATCATCGGCGGAAATTAGTTCGGACTCCAAAAGGTTATGCTATACTACACGACCGTTCAAATAGCGCCATTTCGGTGCTGTCGGATGGGGCAATCGGCGTCGGGCGATTGCCGTGTTTTTTCCCGATTGCTGGCTGGATTTCCCTAGGGTCAATTGCTCGGCTCCGTTCCGCCATGAAGATAACAATCGAACGCGCGGCCCTCTTAAGGTCGCTCGCCCATGTCCAGAGCGTCGTCGAGCGCCGGAACACGATTCCGATCCTCGCAAACGTGCTCCTCGAGGCGAAGACGGGTTCGGTAAGCCTTACGGCGACCGATATGGACCTCGAAATCGTCGATCGCACGGCGGCCGAGATCGGCCAGGATGGGGCCACGACCGTTTCCGCACACACTTTCTACGACATCGTACGCAAGCTGCCGGAGGGTGCGCAGGTGCGGCTTGAGTCGAACAGCGAGCGATCGATGCTGTTCATCAAGTGCGGGCGTTCCCAATTCACGCTCCAGACGCTCCCCGCCGAGGATTTTCCGGTCATGACGGGAGGCGAGCTGCCGACCCAATTCTCGTTGGCTGCAACCGAGCTCAAGACGCTCGTCGATCGCACCGGTTTCGCGATTTCGACGGAGGAGACGCGGTACTATCTGAACGGCATCTATCTCCACGCCGCCGAACAGGGCAAGGTCAAGTTTCTGCGCGCGGCGGCGACCGACGGCCATCGTCTCGCGCGCGTGGAGATGGCGCTGCCTGCTGGGGCCGAGAGCATGCCAGGCGTCATCGTACCGCGGAAGACGGTCCTCGAAGTGCGCAAGCTCATCGACGCGAGCGAGGCGGCGGTGCAGGTCGGCCTTTCCGAGACACGGATCCGTTTCGGCTTGGAAGACATTGTGCTGACGTCAAAGCTCATCGATGGGACATTTCCCGATTACGAGCGAGTAATCCCGACGAACAACGACAAAGTCCTCGAAGTCGCACGCCACGAATTCGCGGATGCGGTCGACCGAGTGTCGACGATTTCGACCGAGAAATCGCGCGCGGTGAAGCTCGCACTCGCGGACGGTGTGCTGACCCTCTCGGCCAGCAGCCCCGACGCCGGCAGCGCCACCGAGGAGATCGAGGTTAAGTACAATTCGGGTGCTCTCGAAATTGGATTCAACTCGCGATATCTCCTCGATATCACCAAACAGATCGAAGGCGATTACGCCCAATTCGCGATGTCCGATGCCGCCTCGCCGACGGTCGTTCAGGACGCCGCGGACAAAAGCGCGCTTTACGTGCTGATGCCGATGCGAGTGTGAAGGACGCAGCGCTCCATTGCGTGACGGGTTCGATGGCAGTGCCGGTTGCCGATGCTGCCTCGGCGAGCGCGCCCGCGGGCCGGCTTGCGGTACGCCGCCTGGCGCTCACCGATTTTCGCGGCTACGCAAGCCTGAGGCTCGAATCGGGGATTCAGCCGGTCGTGCTGACCGGCCCCAACGGTGCTGGCAAGACCAACCTCTTGGAAGCCCTTTCGCTCCTCGCACCCGGCCGCGGGATGCGGCGCGCCCGCCTCGACGAGATCGATCGCAGGGCCGGTGCCAAGAAAACGTGCTGGGCCGTTGCCGCGTCCCTTGCGACGCGGCGCGGCCCGCTCGAGATCGGGACAGGGCGCGATCCCGAGGCAAGTGCCGATTCGCCCCGGCGCGTTGTGCGCATCGACGGTAAGCCGATGCGCGGCCAGGCCGAGCTCGCGCGGCTTCTGAGCATATTGTGGGTGACGCCGGATATGGATCGCCTGTTCCAGGAAGGTACTGGCGGCCGCCGGCGCTTTCTCGATCGGCTGATCTATGGTGCGGATCCCGATCATGCCGGGCGGGTTGCCGCCTACGACCATGCGCTGCGCGAGCGCGCGCGTCTTTTGCGCGACGGCATTCGCGACGAGGCGTGGCTGTCGGCACTCGAAGCGGCCATGGCGGAAAAAGGCGTTGCAATCGCCGCGGCGCGTCGTGCTTTCGTTCGCCGGCTCCAAGAGGCCCTTCATCTTGGCATTGCCCCTTTCCCGCGCGCACGTGTGGCACTTCGGGGTAACGTTGAAAGCTGGCTCGACGAGGCGCCCGCCCTCAAGGTCGAGGATCGGTTCAAGACGCATCTTGCGGCTTCGCGTACACAGGACATCGAGGCGGTCGGCGGACTCGACGGACCGCATCGCACCGATCTCGCCGTCCAGCACGTCGAAAACGGGATGCCGGCCGCGCTTTGTTCGACGGGCGAGCAGAAAGCGCTCCTGATCGCCCTCGTGCTGGCCCACGCGCGGCTCTTGGCACTCGAGCACTCGGCACCCCCGATTCTGCTGCTCGACGAGGTCGCGGCACACCTCGATCACGTGCGACGCACGGCACTTTACGATGAACTACGCGCATTGGGTGCGCAGGCCTGGATGACCGGCACGGATGAAGCGCTCTTCGAAAGCATGGGCGACAATGCGCGATATTTTCGAGTAGCCGGTGGCGAGGTCGCACCGCGTTGAGCGCTGCGACAGCGATGAAAGAAGGCGAGAGGGATGGCTGACAAGGCAACCGATCCAGTAGCACCGCAGGGTGACGAGACCTATGACTCGCACTCGATCAAGATCTTGCGCGGCCTCGATGCGGTGCGCAAGCGCCCGGGCATGTATATCGGGGATACGGACGACGGCTCGGGCCTCCATCACATGGTCTACGAAGTCGTGGACAATGCGATCGACGAATCGCTTGCCGGTTATTGCGATCGCATCGATGTCATTCTGAACGCCGACGGCTCGGTCACCGTGCGCGACAACGGCCGGGGCATTCCGGTCGACATCCACGCCGAGGAAGGCGTCTCGGCGGCCGAAGTCATCATGACGCAGCTCCACGCAGGCGGGAAATTCGATCAGAATTCCTACAAGGTATCGGGCGGCTTGCACGGCGTGGGGGTTTCCGTCGTGAACGCGCTCTCCGAAACGCTCGATTTGCACGTGTGGCGCAACGGGGCCGAGCACTCCATGCGCTTTCGTGACGGCGAGCCCGAGGCACCTTTGGCCATTGTCGGCCCCCATGCCGGCCGCTCCGGTACGGAAATCACGTTCCTCCCGTCACGAAAGGTCTTCACAAAGACCGAATTCGATTTCGCGACCCTCGAGCATCGGCTGCGCGAACTTGCCTTTCTCAATTCAGGCGTGTTTCTCAACCTGACCGACGCACGCGGGCTTCAACCGAAATCGGTGGCCCTCCATTATGAGGGTGGGGTTGAGGCGTTCGTAACCTGGCTCGACCGCTCGAAGACAGCACTCCACCAGGGGCCGATCGTGGTCGGCGGCGAGCGCGAGGGGATCGGCGTCGAGGTAGCTCTCCAATGGAACGACAGCTATCACGAGACGATGCTGTGCTTCACGAACAACATCCCGCAAAAGGACGGCGGGACGCACCTTGCGGGATTCCGTGCGGCCCTTACGCGCACCATCAACAACTACGCGAACGAGCAAGGGATCGCCAAGAAGGAAAAGATCGCCCTGACCGGCGACGACATGCGCGAAGGGCTGACTTGCGTGCTGTCATGCAAAGTGCCCGACCCGAAATTCTCTTCCCAGACCAAGGAGAAGCTCGTCTCCTCGGAGGTCCGCCCCGTCGTCGAGAGCATCATCGCAGACAAGCTCGCCCAATGGTTCGAGGAGCATCCGGCCGACGCAAAGCGCATCGTCGGCAAGGTGGTCGAGGCCGCCGCCGCCCGCGAGGCGGCCCGCAAGGCCCGTGAGCTTACGCGACGCAAGGGAGCGCTCGACATGGCCTCGCTCCCCGGCAAGCTCGCCGATTGCCAGGAACGCGACCCGGCCAAGGCCGAACTCTTCATCGTCGAGGGCGACTCGGCGGGCGGATCCGCCAAACAGGGGCGCGATCGCGCGACCCAGGCGATCCTTCCCCTGCGGGGCAAGATTTTGAACGTGGAACGCGCGCGTTTTGACAAGATGCTGGGCTCGGCCGAGATCGGCACCCTCATCTCGGCACTCGGCACGGGGATCGGGCCCGAGGATTTCAACCCCGAGAAACTTCGCTACCACAAGATCATCATCATGACGGACGCCGACGTTGACGGCAGCCACATCCGCACGCTCTTGCTCACGTTCTTTTATCGCCAGATGCGCGAACTCGTCGACCGCGGCAACCTCTACATTGCACAGCCGCCCCTCTACCGCGCCAAACGCGGCTCGTCCGAGGTCTATTTGAAGGACGATCGCATGCTCGAGGACTACCTCATGAGTGCCGCCCTCGAAGACGCGGTCTTCACCTCCCACGACGCGGTTCAGCATGCGGGTGCGGATTTCCGAGACATCGTGCAGAAGGCGCGCACGGTGAAGGCGCTGCTCCAGCCGCTGATCCGCCATCTGGGAAACGCCGCCGTCGTGGAGCAGGCCGCGATCGCAGGTGCGCTCAATCCCGATATCCTCCAGAATCGCCAGCAGGCGCAGGACGCGGCGAACTATATCGCAGCCCGCCTCGATCGGCTGGCCGCCGAACACGAACGCGGTTGGAAGGCAACACCGCTTCCCGACGGCGGACTCGAATTTGCACGCACGCGTCGCGGCGTCACCGAGCGTCATGTCATCGACGGAACCGTGATCCGCTCGGCCGAGGCACGCCGGGTCGACGCCTTTGCGGGCGAGCTCCAGGCACTCTATGTGAAACGCGGCAAGCTCACTGCGAAGGACAAGGAATTTTCGATCGCCGGTCCGATCGGCCTCGTCGATGCGGTACTCGAGCTCGGAAAGAAAGGTGTGGCCATCCAGCGCTACAAGGGCCTGGGCGAGATGAATCCGGAGCAGCTGTGGCAGACGACCCTCGATCCCCACGCGCGTTCGCTGCTCCAGGTGCGTGTCGAGCATATGGACCAGGCGGAGGAAGTGTTCTCAACGCTCATGGGCGACATCGTCGAACCACGCCGCGACTTCATCCAGCAAAATGCGCTCAAGGTGGCCAACCTGGACGTGTGAATGGCGGGATTGCGGGGTCGTGCGTGCTGGCGGCGCCAGCGCGCGAGGGTGGCGGCATTCGGCACGGAGGGGTGCGATGATCGGGAGCGTCGACAAATCACTCGTATTGGCCCTCGTGGCGGGTGCGGCAATCGGTGCTACGGGTGTCAAGGCGCTCCATGCGCAAGGCGGCATCCCACCGGCCTATGTCGTCGTCGAACAGGACATCGTCGATCGTCAGGCGTTCCAGAAGTTTTCGAAGGCTTATACGGCGGCGGTGGCTCCCTATAACGCGCATTTCCTCGCGGCGAATGGGCGGAAGGCGCCGGTGTTCGGCTCGCCCCCCCTCGGCCAGGTTGCAATCGTCGAATTTCCAAGCATGGCCGAGGCGCAGCGCTTTTACGCCTCCCCCGCCTATGCGGAAATCAAGCCCCTCCGCGACAGTTCGGTTTCCGACAAATCACGGGCGTTCATTATCGAGGGCCGCTCTCCCTGAAATGTGTCAGGTGGCACTCAACCCGACGCCTGCAGCGACGACGGTGCGAGGAGTTGGGCCGAATCGCTATCGAGGAAGAGTGTACATGCGGCGTGCTTGCGTAGGATCGAGGCCGGCGCCATCGGCCCGATGGGGCCTTCGACGCATGTCTTGACCGCTTTGGCCTTCCGCGCCTCCGGCACGGTGCAGACGATCGCGGTCGATTTCACGATTTGCCGCACGGACATCGAAATGGCGACCTTCGGCACGTCGGCGAGCGAGGCGAACCACCCCTCGCCGAATTGCTGGTTGCGGCATTCCTCGTCCAGGATCACGGGAATGTAAGGCAGGTCGGTCTCGAAGTCCGCCGGCGGGTCGTTGAAGGCCAAATGACCGTTCTCCCCGATACCGACGAACGCGACATCGACCTCCGTCGCCCTCAAGAGCGCATTCAGCCGCTCGATTTCCTGCCTGAGATTCGGCGCATCGGTCTCGATGAAGTGCGCCGTCCCGATCGGAACCTTGCCTGTCAGGCGTTCGCGCAAGTAACGGCGAAAGCTCGCGGGGTGATCGGCGGGAAAGCCGATATACTCGTCGAGATGGAACATGGCCGTCCGCGGCCACGCGATTCCCGGCGCCGCGGTGAGATGACGCAGGAAAGCCATTTGGGAAGCACCGGTCGCCGCGATAAATGCAGCGCTTCCCTTGCGGGCGAGTGCCGCACGAAGAATTTGCGCTGCCGCCTCGGCGGCGGCTTTCGCCATTTCGTCGGCATTCTTGTGTACCGAAATCCTCATCGTTGCGATCCTCCCCATAGAGCAATCCGATCGCCATCGACGACACTATGCCTGCCGAAGGCAGCGCGTGCAAATCGCGCATTGTCTTCAGAGTGCGCACGAAATTAACCGCTCGTTAAGCACTCCCCCGTTCAATTCGACTGTTCCTTTATCGCTCCGGTGCGAGGTCGCCTCCATGCATCCTTCGCGCAAGAAATCGACGGACATGCCAATCGCTGCGGCGGGAGCCTGGGCCCTTCACGCCGATCCCGCCGCCCGCTGGAATATCGCTAGCCCTGCCGAGCCTATGCCCGTGCCGTTCGCCCGCACGCTCGAAAGAGCAGGCGAATTGGTGGCCGCCGGGCTGGACCTCTCGAATCGCGCAATCGCATGCGCAAGCCTCATCGGCCGCCGGAGGATTGCAAAGCCGGGCTGAACCGCCCCGCCGTGTGGCCGAACGCGCGTAGTTGTCTCTATTCGATGTAGCGGCGCGGAATCCTCGCACCGACAGCCATGGCGAGATCGCTGACGCGCGCCAACCGATGGCGTGCGACCACGGCCTCGGGCGGAATGGCCTCGCCATCCCGTTCGCCGATCAGTACGACCTCATCGCCTATCGCGGCGTCGGGCAAGCCACTGAGGTCGATGCGCATGTGTTCGAGCGAGGGGCCGCCCAATACGGGGGCTTTCTGTCCGCGCACAAGGACGGCACCCGCGTTGAGGCATAGAGCGCCATCTGCCGAGCCGATGGGGATGACACCCATGCGCACGCCGGCACGGATCGGAAACGGCGCCTCAGCGAGGAATTCACGGCGCTCCAAGGTGCGCACGTGGATGAGCCGGCTCGACAACCTTCGGAAAGCCTGGCGCGTCGCCGGCCACGGCACGTCGCCTTGTTCCTTGAAGGGCCCGAAAAACATCTGTCCCGGATCGACTGCGTTGAATTCGAGCCGCCCGAGGATGGCAAGCAATTTTGAACTCGCGAACATCCGAACGGGGATATCGATCCCGCGACTCTTGACTTCCTGGCACACCGCGGCGAATCGCCCGAGCTGCCAATCGAGGTACTCCGACGACGGTGGCGACGGCACGTTGGGATGCGTATTGACGATCTCGACGCGAAGGTTCCGCATGCGGGAGATCGCCGCGATCGCTTCCGCCGCCATCTCGGCGGGAAAGCCAAGCCGCTCCTGCCCAACATCGACCTTCACGGCGACGCTTAGCACGCGTGTCGCATGGCGCGAAAAGAGTGCCGCCGAATCCAAATCCACGACTGTCGGAACGAGATCGTAGGCCTCGACGGCGTGAACCGTCTGAGCCGACACGACCGATCCCGGATAAACCAGGATCGGTGCTGTGATGCCGGCCTCGCGCAGCCGGATGGCGTCCCCGCCATCGACGACCGCAACGGCATTCGCACCTGCGCCAAGCACCGTGCGCGCCACGGGAATGAGCCCGAAGCCATACGCGTTGCACTTGAGAGCCGCGAAGATCGTGGCCTCCGCCCCGACGAGCTTTCGGATATTGCGCGTGAATTGCGAAACGGCGCCGAGGTCGATCTCGAAAAGGTTCGGTCTCGATTGAGCGAGGGCGACGGCCTCTGTGGGATCAGGCTGCATCGCTCGACTATCGGCGATGGGGAATGAAATGGCAATTGCGGCGACGAAGTGGATGCGCGCGAGTGGTGTATGCGCTTGCATGGATGCGCGCGCGAAGGTGCATGAGGTGCTACGGAAGAGCCGTTGGACGAATCGAATTGTTTCATTGCCAAGCGCACGTTATGCTGGCGGACGATAGCTTCCGATCCGATCGTACGATTCCGTGCTTCGCTACAGGGCGTCCCGAACCATGGGGCGCCGCGTTCGCCTTCATTGGTAAAAACGTGCTCAGGGGGGAAGCCGCAATGACGACATTCAATCGAATTGGTTTGGCCGCGGCGGCGGCATGGGCCGTTGCCGCGACGTTCACTTGCCTCACGCCCAAACTGCATGCCGAGGACGTGACCTTGACGGTGTGGAGCCATGAAGCCGATGAGGACGCGAAGGTCGCCTTCCGCGAACTCGCCGCGCGCAACCTGGAGAAGTCGCACCCGGGGGTACACGTCAAGATCACGTGGTACGAGAAGAATCCCATGCTCGCGGCACTCAAGACAGCCCTTCCCGCGGGCGAGGGCCCCGATGTGTTTTATATCGAGCCGGATTGGACCGAATACGTGACCGCCGGTTATCTCGCCCCGCTCGACAACCTCGTCGACTGGAGCAATATCCAGGATTGGGCGCGCCAGGTATGGGTTCATGACGGCAAGACCTACGGCCTGCCGCAAGAGGCCTATACCAACGAGCTTTATTACAACAAGGACCTCTTGAAAAAGCTTGGCTTCGAGCTGCCGGCGAATGCGCAATTCACCCAGTCGCAGTTCCTCGAGATCGTCAAAAAGGCGAAGGAAGCCGGCATTACGCCGATTGCGCAGGGCGTGGGCGACCGGCCCTATCCCGGCGCTTACATCGTCGGCGAGGCGTTGTTGAGAAAGCTCGGCAAGGACGATTACCGAAAACTCTTCACTGGCAAGTTGTCATTCGACGATCCGCGCGTCGTCGACGTGCTCAAGTGGACGAAGGAACTGGTCGATGCCGGTGCATATCCCAAGAACTTCATGACGCTGAAACTCGGCGAATCCCACTATTACTTCTATAGCAAGCCCCTTGCGTTGATGCTGCCGATGGGAAGCTGGTACACCGGCCGCGCCTTTGTCCCCGAGGACAAGGGCGGCCAGCCCAAGGACTTTCCGATCGGCATCATGCAATTCCCGGCAATGGATGGCGGGGCGTGCAACAATTGCAAGACCTCGGACATCGGCGCCAGCTTCGGAATCAATGCCGCAAGCAAGCATAAGGAACTCGCAGCCGAATTCCTCAACGCGATGTCGACGCCGGAAATGGGCAAACGGTGGATCGAGACGATCTATCTGCAAACTGCCGTGAAGGCCGAGGTGAAGGAGTTCAGCGGTCCCTACGCCGCCTACTTCACGGAACTCATGGCACGCCAGAAAGGGATGGACTATTTCATCGGCGGCCCGCTCGACATGGTGCAGGGGCAATGCAAGGACACCTTCACCCAAGTCTTGAACGCAGGCTTCCCGGGTGGCCTTTTGTCGGTCGATCAGACGGTCAAGATGATGAATTCCGGGTGTTATAAGGGCTAGGGAGGCGGACTCCGCCGGCGGGGGCGGGCGGAATCCCTTTTGACGGACGAAAGGAAGAGACCAATCGCGGGACGGTCCAAAGTGCCCTGTGAGCGGCCTTGTCAATGGGCCGGTGCCTGCAGTCCGCCGGCGCACGCGAGCGGTTTGCGTGAGGGCCGATACAGTTTCGACGCCCGCGGCGTCGTCCTGGCGCATCTGCCGTGACGTTCGCTGCAAGAGTGGCAGGTGTCGACCGGCACCGGCCCGCTCATTCGGAAGTCGATGCGCGCCGCGCCAAACTCGGCACGCTGCTGCTCTTTCTCGCGCCGGCCCTCTTGATCTATGCGGGTTTCACCGTCTATCCCGTGCTGCGCACGTTCTACAACAGCTTGCATGTCATCAAGCCGCACGGTGTCGTGGAGTTCGTCGGATTTGCGAACTTCATCGAGCTGATCACCCGCGACCCGGTCTTCTGGACCGCCGTCCGCAATACGGCCGTCTTCGCCCTCGTCGGAACGACCGCCGACGTATTCGGCGGCCTCCTGTTGGCGCTCTGTCTTTTTGCGGGCGCACCCTTCGCAAAGCTCCTTCGCATCGTGTGGTTCACCCCTGTCCTCATGTCATACGTCGTCGTCGGAATCATATGGGTGTGGATCTACGACTACGATTGGGGCCTCGCCAACGTCGTGCTGCGAAGCATCGGGCTCGGGGCATTCGAGCAGTCGTGGTTGGGCGATCCCTCGACCGCCTTGGGATCGGTCATGGTGACGCACATCTGGAAGTGGCTCGGCTTCAACATGATCATTTTCCTCGCGGCCCTTTACGCGTTGCCGAGCGAAGTGCTGGGTGCTGCGGAGCTCGACAACTGCGGCTGGTTCGCCAAGCTCGTCCACATCATCATCCCGATGCTGCGTCCGACCATCGTTAATCTTTTGGTCTTGTCCTTCATCGGCAAGATGATGCTCTTCGATCTCGTCTGGATCATGACTGGCGGCGGACCCCTATGGTCTACCGAGACGGTCTCGACTTACGTCTATAAGCGCGCCTTCGACTGGAACACGTTCGATCTCGGCTATCCCTGCGCGATCGCGGTGCTCTGGTTCGTCATCATCATGGTCTTCGTGGTCGCGATGACACGGATCTTCCGTCAGCGCGACAAGCTTGAGTATTGAGCCGATGATATCGCCGCTCAGCCTTTGGCTCGGATATCTGAGGCGCGCGCCGCTTATCCTGTTCGTCGTTATCTACACCGTCGTGACGGGTGGGCCGTTCCTGTGGGTCGCACTCATGTCGCTCCGCACCACGCCGGAGATTTTCGGCGATCCCTACGCACTGCCGCAGCATTTCCATTGGGAAAAATTCGCCGACGCCTGGACGAAGTCCAATTACGGCACCTATTTCTGGAACAGCGTCATCGTCGTCTTCAGTGCCGTCGCAATTCTTACGGTGATTGGCGCCATGGTGGCGCATTGCCTCGCGCGTTATCGCTTCCGCGGCAGCCGTTTCGCGCGCCTCGCGATCCTCTCGGGCCTGATCCTCCCGCCCCAGCTTCTTATCCTTTCGCTCTTTCAGATCTTGTTGGAATACCGCCTTTACAACACGCTTATGGGCCTGATCGTGGTCTACGTTGCCGCGCACATCGCAATGACGGTTTACATCCTCGAGGGTTTCTTCGCGCAGATACCGCAGGATCTGTTCGATGCCGCGCGCATGGACGGCTACGCCGACTTCGAGATCTTCTGGCGCATTACGCTCCCGATCGGAGCGCCCGCGATCTTCACGACGGTGACGCTCAATTTCATCATCCTCTGGAATGAGTTCCTCTACGCCGTTGTCCTGTTGACCGACGACGACATGCGCACGTTACCCCTCGGCATCATGCATTTCATGGGCGGCCACCAGCTCGACGTCGGCATGGTGGCGACCGGGCTCATGATCGCCATAGCGCCGATCATTTTGCTCTATGCGTTCTTCTCCGAGACCATGATTAAGGGCATGACCGCGGGGGCGGTTCGCTAGATGGCGTGGGTGGCTGTCGAGAAATTGTGCAAACGCTACGGCGCAAGCGCCGATTTGGCGGTCAGGGACGTAAGCTTCACTGTCGCCGAGGGCGAATTCATCGTTCTCCTCGGACCCTCCGGATGCGGCAAGTCGTCGGTGCTGCGCATGATCGCTGGGCTCGAGCCGATCACCGCCGGTAACGTGTCGATCGACGGCCGAGTCATAAACGACGTCCCGGCAAAGGATCGCGATATCGCAATGGTGTTCCAGTCCTATGCGCTTTACCCGCATATGGATGTGTACAACAACCTTGCGTTCGGCCTGCGCCGGCGCGGCTTCTCCCGGGATGAGATCGATCGGCGTGTGCGGCTTGCGGCCGGAAAACTCGGGCTTGAGCCGTTCCTTGCGCGCAAGCCCCACGCCCTCTCGGGCGGGCAGCGCCAGCGGGTGGCACTCGGCCGCGCCATCGTGCGCCAGCCCAAGGTCTTTCTCTTCGATGAGCCGCTTTCAAACCTCGATGCAGCACTGCGCGTCTCGACTCGCAACGAATTGATCCGCCAACAACTCGAGATCGGCGTCACGACGATCTACGTGACCCATGACCAGGTCGAAGCGATGACCATGGGACATCGCATCTGCATCATGGACAAGGGCGAGGTCGTCCAGATCGGCCCGCCGCTCGAAGTCTATCGCAATCCGGTCAATACGTTCGTCGCCCGATTTCTCGGCAATCCGCCCATGAACATCCTGCAGGCGAAATTGAACAGGGGAAGCGATCGCCCCGACGTGCTGCTTGGCGATGTCCGCATTCCGCTTTCCGTTCACGTTGCGGCGGAACTGACGTCGTCCCTGGGACGCGAGGTTTTGCTCGGTATTCGCCCCGAAGACCTCTACGAAACAGCGCCCGCGGCCATCGCAGAACGGGCCGAGCCTGTCGCGGTGCGCGTCGCGGCGGTCGAACCCCTCGGTGCCGAGACTCTACTCTTGCTGACGCTCGGCGAGACAGGGCAGGAACTGACCGCCCGAATCGGACGCGAGACGAAGCTCAGGCCCGGCGCGCATGCGACAATGGCGCTCGACACCGGGGCAATCCAACTGTTCGACCCGATGACGAAGCGCGCGATCGGCGGGTATGCTTCGTCGTCAAGTGCCTGAGGGAGGCAGGAAAATGGCCGAGCCCAGCATCGTCGACACCCATGCGCACATCATCGACCCCGCGCGGTTTCCTTTTCCGACCGGCCCCGGTTACAAGCCAACCTCCGGCGAGACAGCGACGCGCGAGATGTTCGCCGCCGAGCTCGACGCGCATGGCGTCCGCCACGCCCTGCTTGTGCAGCTGAGCGGCTACGGCTACGACAATTCGGCCCTGCTCGACGCGATGTCGCATTATCCGGGACGGTACAAATCCATTGCCGTCGTCGATCCCGAAACGCCCGAGCGCGATCTCGTGGCCCTCGGGGAGCGCGGCGTCGTCGGCGTGCGCTTCAATCTCGTGACTTACCAGCCCGACGCACTCGCGGGGCGGGGTGCCGAGCGCTACCTTGCCCGGCTCAAGGCCCTCGGCTGGTTTGCCCAGGTCTTTGCCGACGACGCCCAGTGGCCTGCGGCGGCCGAAGTGCTCGGGCGAAGCGGGGTCCGCGTGCTCGTCGACCATTTTGGCGTGCGCGACCTCGCGCTCGGGATCGGCCAACCGGGTTTCCAGGCGGTACTCCGCCTCGGTCGGCAGGGCAAGGCGGCGGTCAAGCTCTCGGCCCCTTATCGTATCTCTCGCCAAAAGCAAGGCTTCACGGATCTCGACGACTACGCCGAGGCCCTTATCGAAGCGTTCGGAATCGATAATTGCGTCTGGGGTTCGGACTGGCCGTTCGTCAATTTCCCGGGCGGTTTCCGCTACGATACCGCACTCCGGTCCATCGAGCGCTGGATACCGGATCCGGTAAAGCGCGAGCAGGTGATGTGGCGGAACCCTCTCGGGCTCTTCGGTTTCGGAGGATAGGGCCATGGCGAAAAGGCGGAAACGGCCTCTGAACGTAGCCCTCGCGGGGGCCGGAATGATCAGCTGGTATCATCTGACCGCCTGGCGAAAATTGGGCTCGCGCGTGCGTCTTGTCGCGGTGTGCGATCCGGATGCGGGGCGTGCGAAGAAACGTGCCGATGAGTTCGGCATCGGCAAGACCTATCGCGAGCGCGATGCCATGCTCGACGAGGAAGAGATCGACGCACTCGATGTCGCCTCGCCGCGCGAGACCCACGCCGCCTGGGTCGAGGCGGCGGCGGCCCGCGCGATCGACGCGTTGTGCCAGAAGCCGATGACGCCGACACTTTCCCAGTCGGAGGCCCTCGTGCGCCGCGTCGCCGGCAAAATGCGGTTGATGATTCACGAAAATTGGCGCTTCCGGCCCTGGTTCCGGGAGCTCAAGCGCTGGATCGCCGGCGGCGACATCGGCGAGATCGTGCTCGGACGCATGGCGATGATCAATTCAGGGTTCCTGCCCGACTCCACCGGCCAGCGCCCGGCCTTCGTGCGCCAGCCCTTCATGCAGCACGAAGCGCGCCTGATGATCGCCGAGGTGCTGATCCACCATCTCGACACCATGCGCTATCTGTGCGGCGACCTGCGCGTCGTGGGCAGCCGCGCAACGCGCACCCTCGCGGACGTCACGGGCGAAACGGTTGCGGCGGTCTTTCTCGAAACGCCGTCGGGGGCGCCGGTCACCGTGACGGGTACGATGGCGGCAGTCGGCTATCCCGTGCGCCCGCCGGACCGGCTCGAGATCGTGGGGACGAAGGCGAGCGTCATGTTCGAGGACAACGAGCTGCGCCTACTCGGGTCCGAGCAGCGCTGCGTGAGCTACGACGCCGCCGAGGGATATCAAGGGAGCTTCGATGGCGTGATCGCGCACTTCGTCGATTGCCTGGAAAGTGGGGCGCCCTTCGAGACCGGCCCCGAGGATAACCTGGAGACCCTTCGCCTTGTCGAACATGCCTATTGGGCGGCGGGTTTGCACCAGTTGGGCGTAACACCGTCTTCCTGACGCAGCGCGTCCAAATCGCGCGCAAGCTAGTCGCATCCCGACACGCCATGTTATCGTCCTGCTGCGGCGAGAGTTTTTCGCCACGGTGATCTGAATCGCGATGTCGGGAGGCGACTTGGAAAAGGAAATCCTCGACAACCTGATCAATCCGTTCCTCCTGGTCTATGCAGCGCTTTTCCCCATCGTCAATCCGCTCGGCTCCGCACCCGTATTCCTGAGCTTTACACGCCACTGCTCGGCCCCGATCCGCCACGCACTTGCCTGGCGCATTGGTTTCAACGGATTCTTGCTGCTGCTCGGCTCCCTTTTTATCGGGTCCCACATTCTCAGTTTCTTCGGCATCACCCTGCCGGTCGTACGCATCGCGGGTGGTTTCGTCGTCACGGCAATGGGCTGGAAGATCCTCAATGAGGGCGATCAACCCAAGGAGGGTCAAGGTTTCAGCAGCATTACGGACGAAGGCTACGTCGAGGCGGCGTTCTATCCCCTCACCATGCCATTGACCGTCGGTCCGGGCTCGATCGCCGCCGCCGTGACGCTCGGCAGCCAGAGACCGCGCATCTTTCAGAGTTTCGCGCACCTTGCGCTGATCGGCAGTGCTGCCATCGTAGGACTCGTCGCGATCGCCGCGACGATCGTCATATGTTACCGGTTCGCCGAAAACATCGAACGGATGCTCGGCAGGACGGGAACCAACGTCTTCGTGCGCCTCTCCGCCTTCGTCCTTCTCTGCATCGGCGTGCAGATCATGTGGAACGGCTATAGCGGGCTGATCGTGCCGCCGATCGATTGAGGCTCGCTCGCCCCCGGCGAACGAACGCTGCCGCTTGCCGCCGCTCGTGTCATTATGGGTGCGGGCAAAGGTCGAGCGCGGACGCGTCATCGCTTCGGGGGTGCGATGGAGCTTGCGAACCAGTTCATCCTGCTCGGCGGCGCGCTGCTGGTGATAAGCATCCTTGCCGGCGTTGCGTCGTCGCGAATCGGCGCACCCTTGCTGCTCGTCTTCCTCGGCCTTGGCATGCTCGCCGGCGAGAACGGGCCTCTCGGCATCCCCTTTGACGACTTCAAGAGCGCCTACCTCATCGCGAGCGTGTCGCTCGCCATCATCCTCTTCGATGGCGGGCTCCGGACGCCCTTGGCGGCCTTGCGCATTTCCTGGCTGCCGGCGTCGCTCCTCGCCACCTTGGGGGTGCTCGTCACGGCAGGGGTTACGGGCGTGTGCGCGCGCTACGTCTTCGGCCTCGGCTGGCTCAACGCGTTTCTGATGGGGGCAACGGTGGCCTCCACGGATGCGGCGGCCGTATTCCTCCTTCTCCACCAGCACGGCATGGACCTGAAGCGTCGCGTCGCCACGACCCTCGAAATCGAATCGGGCGCCAACGATCCGCTGGCCGTGCTGCTCACGGTTCTTCTCGTCGGCATCATCGCGGCGGGCGGCAGCCGGTCCAGTTGGGAAGTGGAAGGCGAATTCCTGCGCCAAGTCGGTCTTGGCACGGCACTCGGCGTCGCGGGTGGGGGTGCTCTGGTGTGGGCGCTCAATCGCCTTGAGCTGGCACCCGGCCTCTACCCTGTCTTCGTTGCGGCCGGCGCCCTCGTCGTCTTCGGCGGCACGCAGGCGCTCGGCGGCAGCGGGTTTCTCGCGATCTATCTCGCGGGGATCATCGCCGGCAATCAGCGCCTGCGCGCGAACAAGCTCGTGCGGCGCTTTCACGACGGGATTGCCTGGGTCGCACAAATCGTCATGTTCGTGATGCTCGGTCTGTTGGTGACACCGCGCGAACTCGTGCCGGATCTGGTTCCCGCGACGATCGTGGCGCTCGCACTCATCTTCGTGGCCCGGCCAGTCGCCGTCTTCCTCTGCCTCGCCTTCTCGCGTTTCAATTGGGAGGAGCGGTTGTTCATCGCCTGGGTGGGCTTGCGCGGTGCCGTCCCGCTCTTCCTCGCGATCATCCCGATCCTCGGCGGCGTTCCCGACGCCCACCGCTACTTCAACGTCGCCTTCATCGTGGTCCTCGCATCCCTTCTCCTCCAGGGCTGGACGGTTCCCTGGATCGCGCGCCGGTTGGAAGTCGAGGTGCCGCCCATGCCGGAGCCGCTCGGCCGCATGGAGATCGACCTGCCGTCCCAGATGGATCGCGAAGTCGTCGGCTATACGGTGCGGAGCGACAGCCCCATCGCAAAGAGGCCACTCGACCGGATTGCACTGCCCAAACGCACGCGGCTCCTCGCTGTCATCCGCGATCGGAGTGTCATTCCCTTGCGCGAACTCGGCGAATTGCAGCCCGGCGATTCCGCCCTCCTGATCTGCCCTCCCGAGCATGCCCTTGCCGTCGACCGCCTTTTCTTGCCCCGGCGAAGGCAACGCAGCACCCGCGCCGAGGTCCAGCTCGCCGACTTCGTCTTTCGCGCGGACGCCCCTGTGGGCTCGATCGCGCACGAATACGACTTCCCCGCCACACGCGAGGAACTAGCCATGAGTCTCGGTCGGTTCGTCGAAAGCCGTCTCGACGAACAACCCTCGGTCGGCGATACGGTCGCGGCCGGTGCGGTGGAGCTCGTCGTGACCGACATGGACGGCGAGGAAATCGTCACGGTCGGCGTGCGTCTGGAGCACGCCCATCTCCATATCCTGCCCGAGGCGTTGGTACGCCGTCTCACCGGAACGCGACGGCGGCTCGGGCGTTCCATCGCTCGCTCCCTGAGGCGCTGAACGTTTCCGGTCGTCATGCCGCCAGAACTCGGATCCGGGGACTCGTCCCGATAAATAGCCTGCTCAGTACCGGCTATCGTATCCGCCCTGCTCCTTCGTGTGGGGTCCCCACGGTTCGCGCGCAAAGATACGGCGCACCATCGGCTCGAACGCCTCGAGCGGCATCGTGTCATAGTCCGGATCGAAGGACGTCTGATCGTACTTGGCGCAGAACTCGACGCACATCTCGTAGGCGGGGTGGCCACGATGCTTGTCGCGCGCGTTCCGGTCCAGCCCGAAGTGATGGAAATAATAATAGCCCTGGAAAAGCCCGTGCTGGCGGACTGTCCAGTGGGTATAGGGCCGGACATAGGGCTTGAGCATCGCGGCGGCGTATTCCGCGTGGTTCTCGGTCGCGAGCAAATCGCCGATGTCGTGGATGAGGGCGGCCACGACATATTCCTCGTCCCGGCCGTCGCGCTGCGCGCGTGTGGCGGTCTGGAGCGAGTGGACGAGTCGATTGACCATTTCGCCGCTGTAACTGTCGCGCAGAAGCGCCATGGCGGTCATGATGCGGTCCGGAAGCTTCGCTTCGAACGGCTTCATGTGCTCGAAGACGCGCTTGTATTCCTCTTTCGTGCCGTCCTCCATGCGCCGGTACTGCACAAGGGGTTGGGTCCTCACGTCGTCCGGCATTTTGGTCTCCCTTCCAGAAAGGTCTTCGACGACCGGTGAAATCGTAATGCGCCCATCAGCATAGCACCATTCCGTGACGCCGTTCAGCCGCCCGTCGGGGGCTTGCCGCTCGTCATACCCTTGAGCGCGCGTGGCGGGCGGGCCGCACCCCGAAATAGCACGCTCGCCTGGATTTCGACAGCGCGCTCCCACGCCGCAAGCTCGGCCGTACCCAGCTCAACCTCGGGCCTTGGATCGGCGTCGAAGTGGCCATAATCGTCGCGGCCGCGGACAAGGACCGCCGACTCGCGCGGATAATGCTGATAGGCGCGCGTCGGAATCATCTCGAGGAGGAACAGAATACGGCGGTCGGCACCGCGGTTCGGCTTGGACGAATGGATGATGGCGTTGTTGAACAAGGCGATCTCGCCGGGATCGAGCTCGAAGTCGACCGCGGCGGCACTTTCGACGGGGGCGTCGATATATTGCTCGCGCGAGAGGAGGCTGTCGGTTCCGAACGCTTCCTTGTGGGGCAAGAGAGGCCCGCGGTGCGAGCCCGGAATCGCGCGAATGCAGCCGTTTACGGCACGGCATGGGGAAAGTGCCAAGGCGACGATCACGACGATGGGCCGCACGTCGGCATAGGCCGTGTCCTGATGCCAGCCGGCAAAGACCTTGCCGTCCGCCGCCTTCGCGCGAAGCGAGGTACCCCAACACAGGATGTCAGGTCCGATCAGGTCCTCCGTCGCGTCCAGGATTCCCGGTTCGCGGATCATCTCGTCGACCCAAGGGCAGATCATGTGGGCCTTCTGGTCGAGCTTTATGCGCGCCTTGGGATAGTTCGCTTCAAACGCCTCGAGTCGCTCGCGATAATAGCGGGCGCGCGCCTCCGAGATCGCACGGATCGGCGACAGAAAGCCGTCACGCTCGAACGCAGCGACTTGGCTTTGCGACAGCATCCTCGGCATGGTTCGCCGTCCCATGTCGTTCGTATATACGAACGACGACCATATATTTGAACACTCTAACGTATGACACTATAGTAGGAAAGCCGGTCGGATGGAGCGCCAAATGGCATCGAGGCTCGATCGCAAGCAAATCTTCCCCGAGGTCGTGCTGCCGGACGCCCAGGCGCTGATCGCCGAAGGGCGCAAGACGGCCGAGACCGTGAGAGTCGGCCGCTCGCCCTTTCTCGAGACATACAGTGTCGAGTCCGAGGCGGCGTACAAGCGCCGGTGCGTGGCCGACGGCCGCATCATGATGCATGCCCAAATCGGCTTTCGCGACCATGACAAAAGCCGACGCGCCTATGCGGAAATCTGGGAGGCGCTCGATAAGGCCGGCTACCGTGTCGACCGCTATGGGATCTGTCTCGACTGGAGCATGGGTTATCCGAGCACCCTGAGGAAGAACATGCCGCGCGGCACGGGTCTCATCATGGACAGCGTCGAGGATTGGATCGCGATGACGAGCATGGCGCCCGCGGCCCCGCATTTCGGCGATTTCGTGATCGGCACGCCGGCGGCGTTCGAGAACACGGTCGCGGCATTGCTCTGCGGATCGACCTCGGTCGGCAATCTCGGGCAATATTTCGCCTTTCGCCAGCCCCATTGGGATGACGATGTTTTCACGACCGCCGAATCCCTCAAGGCGATCGCATTGACTGCGGCACAGCCGGTCGAGGTGATCGTTCACTCGAATCTGGATGACGGTTTCGCGTCCCTTTTCACGGATCTCGCCTGCTCGCTCGGCGCCATCCTGATCGAGCAATACATCGTGGACGAGCTGTGCGGCGGGCATGCGAGCTATTCCTTCGGCAACACCTACGCGCAGCCCTATCTCCGGCATGCGTTTCAGCGCGCCGCCCACAAGGTGACCCGCACGCCGGGCACGATGATCTATGGGGCGACGACCATGTACGGCCAGAGCCACGCGGCGAATTACGCGGCACTTGCGACCTATCTGCGCATCGATATCTATGGGCAGAAATCGCGCCCGGCCGGCCATGCCGTCAATCCGACGCCAGTGACCGAAGCGCAGCGGATTCCCGATATCGACGAGGTGATCGACGTCCATATCTTTGCGAACAAGCTCGTGGAACTGGACGAGCCGCTCCACGAGCTTTATCGAGACGACGAAATCGACGTCGTCGCGGAAAAAATCGTCGAGGGCGGCGAGCGCTTCAAGGCCAACGTGCTCGAAGGATTCGCCGAGGCGGGCATCGACATCCGCAATCCGTTCGAGATGCTGCTCGGGATTCGTCGCGTCGGCTCGAAGCGGCTCGAGGAACTCTTCGGGCCGGGCCAGCCGACCTCGGGCCGGTTGCGCGGGCGAACGCCCGTCGTCAAGTCCTACTCCATCGAGCAGTTGGAGGCGGCGGCAGGCGGCCTCGTGGCGGGGATGGAGGACCGTGTGCGGCAGAGGATTCGGAATGCGGGCTTCCGCGCCTGTGTGGCGACGACCGATGTTCATGAGTACGGCAAAATCCTGCTTGAAGCCGCTCTCGGCAAGCTCGGGGTAACCGTCATCGACGGCGGAACCTCGACCGATCCGAACGACCTTGCCCGGCAAATCGAGGCCGCAAATGCCGATTTCGTGGCACTCTCGTCCTATAACGGCGTCGCGCTGAATTTTGTCGCGGATTTGAAGTGCCACTTGGGGGATCTCGGCGTGACGGTGCCCATTTTCGTGGGCGGCCGGCTCAATCGCATTCCCGATGGAAGCAACACGAGCCTGCCCGTCGATATCGGCGATGAGCTTTCCGCCGCGGGTGCGGTCGTGTGCCGGAACGTCGAGACGATGCTCGGCCGGATGGAGGAAATGGCCCGGGAGCGGCTTGCGGCGCAGTCCCCTGGCGATGCGAAGGTTCTCCAATGAGGATCATCACGAACGAAAATGCGGTGGCGCGCGAAATTGCGAACCTGGTTGCGCGCCGCAGGCGCGGCTACAGCCTGGAAGCGCCTCTATACCTCGACGACGACGTGCTCGATTTCGACATGAAGGGCATTTTCGCCCGGCACTGGATTCATGTGGGTGCAACGCCGGAGGTGCCCGAGCCGGGGGACTACATCACGATCGAGATGGGGAACTATTCCCTGATCGTCGTTCGCGGCGATGACATGAAGGTGCGCGCGTTTCACAATGTGTGCCGCCATCGTGGCGCGCGAATCCTGACCGAGCCGAGAGGCTCTTTGCGCAAGGTGGTCTGCCGCTATCACAACTGGACCTACGAATTGACCGGCGCGCTCTGCCAGGCCGAGCACGTAGCCCCGGACATCGAGCGCGATTGCCTAGGCCTCAAACCCGTCCATCTGCGCGATCTTTGCGGCTTGATTTTCGTCTGCCTGGCGGACGAACCGCCGGCCGATTTCGATGAGATGGCGTGCATCGTCGAGCCCTATTTGGCGCCCCATCGGCTGGAGCAATGCAGGCTTGCGCACCAGATCGATCTGATCGAGGACGGAAACTGGAAGACCGTCATGGAAAACAATCGGGAATGCTATCACTGCAGCAGGCATCCCGAGCTCATGAAGACGTTCTTTCAATTCTTCGCCCACGCGGCGAGCGACGTGAAGCCGCGCCAAGCGGCGTATTACGAGCGATATAGGCGAATCCAGGGCGAGTTCGTCGACACCTGGAATGAGCTCGGGCTTCCCTGGAAGCTCGTCGAGCATCTCGATCACAGGGCGACAGCGTTCCGGGTCGAGCGCCTCGCTCTCGACAATCGCGGCGAATCCTACACGATCGATACGGCGATCGCGTCCAAGCGGCTCGTTGGCGGGTTTTCTGTCCCGCGTCTCGGCGCCCTTTCGCTCCACACGCAGCCCAACTCCTGGAATCACTTCTTGAGCGATCATGCGGTCATCTTCTCGGTCTTCCCGCTCGCACCCGAGCGAACCCTGGTGCGCACGAGCTGGTTCGTCCACAAGGACGCGGTCGAGGGCAAAGACTACGATCTCGACAACCTGACCCGCGTTTGGCGCAAGACGAACGAGCAGGACGCCACGTTCGTCGCCTGGTCCGGGGCCGGCGTGCGAAGTGCGGGCTATGAGCCCGGCCCTTTCTCGCCGAACGAAAACCAGGTCGAGAAATTCCTCGACTGGTACATCGAGCGCATGGCCGCCTATCTCGACGAGCGGCTCGCGATCCCCACGACTCCCGCAATCGCGCAAGGTGCGGGACGCGGTTCTCTTGCGACACATATTTAGATCGCGGCAGGTCGACAGGGCCGTGATCCACAGGCCCGTGATCCGATGCCGGCCGTACCGACGGAGTCTCGGCGTTCCCGCTCCCCTTCCGCGACGGCTCTGGCGTCGCGTTCAATGACGACTGCGGAACGCACGCGACTTTCGCGACGACAGCCCGCGCCTCGTGCGGCGACCCGAATCCCGAGACTCCTCTGCCTTCTGGCCGGAGAGCCCGAGGGGACGACGCTTTCCCGCCTCAGTGCAACGAGCGGCACGCCCAAGAGCAGCCTCCTTGCCTTGCTGCGCGCGCTGACCGAGAGCGGCTTCGTGCTTCATCGCGACGGGCGATATGCGATTGGCCCGGAGGCGGTCAAATTGGCGTCCTCGATCGTCGCACTCAGATCCTTTCCCGACATCGCCATTCCCGTTGTCGATGCGCTCGCCGACGCGACGGGTGAAAGTGCATTGCTGGCGGAGCTTGCCCCCGACGGCGCCGCTGCAGTCTATATCTATAAGGCCGAGAGCAAGAGCGCCTTGCGCTTCATCGCCGAGGTCGGCTCGCGAGAGCCGCTTTATGCGTCGGCCGTCGGCCGAGTCCTGCTCGCGTTTCAGCCGAAGGTGTTTCGGGACCGCTACGTCGCGCATACCAAGCTCATCCCCCTCACGTCCAGAACGACGAAGTCCAAGGCGGAACTTCGCCGGATCGTGGACGCCGTGTGCCGCGAGCGTCGGGCTGTCTCGTTCGAGGAAACGATCGAGGGGGTTGCCGGTATCGCTGCACCTGTTTTCGACAGGACGGGCAATCTTCTTGCGGGCCTCGTGATCGGAGCGCCCGTCGCACGTGCGCAGCCGCGCGTCGAAGCCTTGGCGAATGAGGTTGCCAACGCGGCCGACGAGATTTCCCGCCTGATGGGATATTCGAAAAATCGCCCATCTAGCGCCTCGTGAAGTTTGGGGGTTATCGTGGGTCTCGATTTGGCGCGCTATCGACGCCATTCAATCGCAAGGGACGGTAGGCATGGAAGCGATCGCGGTGCAGTGCTGCATTGCTGGCGGCGGTCCCGCCGGAATGATGCTTGCTTATCTTTTGGCCCGCGCCGGCGTCGAAGTACTCGTTCTCGAGAAGCATGCCGATTTTCTCCGCGACTTCCGCGGCGATACGATCCACCCTTCGACCCTCGAGATCATGGCCGAGTTGGGGATTTTGGATGAATTCCTGAAACTGCCGCACCAGAAGGCATTTTCGCTCGGCGCTCAGGTCGGCGGCGCCGAATTCACCTTTGCCGAATTTTCCCATCTGCCGACCCGCTGCAAGTTCGTGGCATTCATCCCCCAATGGGACTTTCTCGACTTCATCGCCGAGCAAGGAAAGCGCTATCCGTCGTTTTCACTGCGCATGTGCTGGAATGTGACGGGCTTGATCGAGGAGTCCGGCGGCGTTGTTGGTGTACGGGCGACGACGCCGGAGGGTGAGGTTACGATTCGTGCGGACCTCGTTGTCGGTGCAGATGGCCGGCACTCGACCGTGCGAAAGGAGGCCGGACTCGAAACACTCGATCTCGGCGCTCCCATGGACGTGCTCTGGTTCGGCATCCCGCACCGCCCCGGCGATCCGGATGAAACCATGGGCCGCTTCGATGCAGGGCGGATCTTCATCATGATCAATCGCGGCGATTCGTGGCAATGCGGCTTCGTCATTCCGAAGGGCACGATCGAGGGAATACACGCGAAAGGCCTGCCGGCGTTTCGCAACGAGGTCGCGGCACTCGCACCCTTTGTCGATGACCGTGTCGAGGCACTCGACGACTGGGCGAAGATCCAGTTGCTCACCGTTCGCGTGGACCGCTTGCGCCGATGGTATCGCGCCGGTCTTCTTTGCATCGGCGATGCGGCCCATGCGATGTCGCCAATCGGCGGCGTCGGGATCAATCTCGCGATCCAGGACGCGGTGGCTGCCGCCAACGTGCTTGCCGCACCGCTCCGGCGAGGCCGCCCGGTCGGCGATCTCCTGCGCCGCATCCAGGAAAGACGCATGCTGCCCACGCGGATCACCCAGCGGGTCCAGTTGGCGATCCAGGATCGCGTCGTCAGCCGCATCTTCGAGCGCAAGGTGGCCATCGCACCCCCACTCTTCCTACGGCTCGCGGCCCGCTTCCCGGTCTTGCAGCGGATCCCCGGCCGCTTCGTCGGCATGGGTTTCCGGCCCGAGCATGTGCAAAGCCCGGAAGCGGAAAGAATCAGTGGCTAGTGTGTGGCCTTGAATCCGAAATTCGCTCACGATCCCGCACTCAGCCGTGGCGAATTTCGGATTCGCCACACGAGAAAGCTCGCCGCACTTGCGTTGCCGCTCGCCCTCGGCGCTTGTGCGCCGGCTCACGTGCCGGATTTCGCCGAGAAGCCCTTCGAGCCTTTCAATCGAGAAGATACGGTGGCGATCGCGATGCGCGAATGGCGGCTCTTCGGCGAGCCCGTCGACGATGCCCCACCCGACGCGCGGCCGAATCCACCACCGGAGCAAAAGCCCGAGCGCTGGCCCGGCCTTTGGGAGCGCGTCGGCGAATATTGGTGGATTGGGCAGGACCCCGGCATCCCGGAAGTGGGGTGGACCGGCAAGCACGACCAGAATGGCCGGGTCTTTCCCTATCTGGAGGACGGCGAATACGCGTGGTCGGCGGCGTTCATCTCCTACGTGATGCGCATCGCCGGGGCTGGCTCCCGCTTTCCCTACTCGCCAAATCATTCGACCTACGTCAACGCCGCCGCGGCGCACCGCTCGCCCATCCTGCGCGCCTGGTCGCCCGAAGCCTATGCGCCAAAACGCGGCGACTTGATCTGCCGCGGGCGTCTTTGGGCGAGGAAGCTTCGCTTGAGCGACCTTCCGACCGCCGATTTCTGGCCGGGACACTGCGCCATGGTCGTCGCGGTCGATCGCGAGACGCTGGGCACGCTTGGCGGCAACGTCAATGACGCCGTGACCATGGTTCACGTCCCCGTGACTTCGAGTGGAACGCTGGCGACACCCGACGGCGCGGTCCTCGACCAGCGCTACCATTGGTTCGTCGTGATCGAGGTTCTCTATGACGCCGAGGCCGAGCCGGAAGCGGACAAGTGAGTCGGGAGTCACGACGCGGCATCTCGTTCGGTGGGCATGAAGTTCCCATGATTTTTGGCGGCGGCCACATTTGGGAACTTCCAGTCCGAAGCGCACGCTGGAATCGATATATTGATCGGGTGGCGCGGGTCCCGTGCAGGAGGATGAGTTTATGATGGCGGTTGAAATTTCCCCTCGCGCGGCGATCTGGCATGAGCTCGTTGCGGGCCGGCGTTCCATCCGTCGCTATGACGCGACACCGGTTGCGGCCGACATGATTCGCAGGATCCTGAGCGCCGGCTGCTGGGCGCCGTCCGGCCACAATCGCCAACCCTGGCGATTTGCGGTACTCGAGGGTTTCGAGCAGAAGGACCGTCTCGCCCGCGCCATGGGCGAGCGATTACGCGCCGACCGCGGTCGCGATGGCGACGCGGCGGCGGCGGTCGAGCAGGACGTGGCGCGTTCCTATCGGCGAATTACCGATGCGCCCGTTGTGATCGTGATAGCGCTCGACATGGTTGACATGGACCGCTATCCCGATGAGCGGCGCCGGAAGGCCGAATATTTGATGGCCGTGCAAAGTACGGCGATGGCCGCACAGAACCTCCTGCTGGCATCCCATGCCGAGGGTCTCGGTGCGTGCTGGATGTGCGCCCCGCTCTTCTGCCAATCGACGGTCGCGGAAGCACTGGCACTGCCACCGGGATGGGAGCCCCAGGCCCTCGTCACCTTGGGTTGGCCGGCGGATGGGGGCAAGCCGGTCACGCGAAAGCGCCTCGATGACGTGATCTGGACGGCGGGCGGCGGGCGGGTGCCCGAATGAATGCGGTTCCCGTCGATACCTCGCGGTGCGATATCGCGATCCGGTCCGATGGGATCGGCTCACGCTCTCGCAGCTTCGCTTTTACGGGATTTTCAGCGACGGATCGGCGGTTCCTTCGTCGGACGATGCCACGAGTTGCGAGGGTTCGAGCAAATCGGTTTCGATCGATATGCAATCCCCGCGATAGATGATGTCGGCCACATAAATGGCGACCCCTTTGCGGTTGGTCACGACGCAATGAGCCTCCGCCGTCGGCGCGTTCAGCGGCACTTCGAGAAGCCGGGCCGTTTCCGGGTCCGCGGTTCCAATGACAAGGGTCTGGCGCGCCCGAGCGATCTGGATGTTTGGCAATGACGCGACGATGGGAAGGGCGGTGCGGGTGCGGAACCCATAGGGGTCCTGTTTGAAGACATCCTCGGCAATATGGAGGCTGACCAGCGAATAGGGATGCCTGTGGCGCGACTGTAAGCTGCGCATGTACACGTAGTCCTTGGCAGGCACACCGTCGCCGAAATTGAGCTTGGGCGGTCGTACCGGCAAGCTCACGGGAAGGAACTTGGGAACGTTCCCTTTGATGGTTTCGATCAACGAGGACCAGGTGGTGTTGAGCTTGAGCCAGCGGCGATCGCCAGCCCCCTCGGCGACAAAGGTTCCCTTGCCTTGCTGACGGCGGACCCAACCCTCCTTTTGCAGGAGATCGACAGCCTGTCGCGCCGTCACGCGCGCGACCTCGAATTCTTCCTGTAGCTCCTCGAGCGTGGAAATCTGAGCGCCGGGCGTCCAATGCCCTTCCTCGATGCGACGGCGCAGCGTCGTCGCAAGCTGGATGTAAAGCGGCACCCGGCTCAATCGGAATGTCTTTGCCCATGGACCCATTTTCGATCGCCTTTATCTGGTTTTCGTTTGCACCCAATCGATCGGCGCATGTTCATTCTTTACTCATGGCCCGATACCGCGCCGCTGATCAGGTTGGTGCGGTAGAGCACATCGAGATCGAGCCCGGTCGCCGCTGCTGCCGGCGCCACCGTCGACATGAGCGCTTGAAATTCCGCCTCCTGATCGCGGCGAAGCCGCTCCGCCGTCGCGACGTCGACGATTGAAAATCGCATCGTGTCGCCCGTCCGGCGGCGGCCGACGGCCGCAAGATCGGCCGACACGACGGTCGCGATCTTGGGATAGCCGCCGGTCGTCTGATGGTCCGCCAGGAGAAGTATCGGCTGGCCCGATCCCGGCACCTGGATGGCGCCCGTCGCAATGCCATCGGACACGATGTTGTATCCGTCGCGATGCTGGAGGAGAGGCCCGTCGAGTCGCATGCCCATGCGGTCGGCATTCTTGGATACGCGATATTCGGCGCCGACCAGGCATTCGATGGCCTCGTCCGTGAAGTGATCTTCCTGTGGACCGAGCACGATCCTGACCGGTCGGTCGCGCTCGTGCGGTGGAGGATGCGGGATGCGGATTTCGCCGCGATCCTCGACACGCTCCCGGTGGAGTGCTAGCAGATCGCCTTGGCGCAAAGGACGACCATTGAAGCCGCCGAAGCCGCCACGCACGTAGCTCGAGGCACTGCCTAGGCATGGCTCGACCGCGAATCCGCCCTCGACCGCCAAGTAGCAACACGCGGAATCGCCGAGCTGCGTTGCCCGGAAGACCTCACCCTGCCGAAGCGAAAGGCTGCGCCATCCGCCAAGCTGCCGGGGGCGCTCGCCGACCAGCTCGAGTTCGGCATCCCCGCCGGCAAGGCCGACGCGAACGGAGTCGGCGCGCACTTCGAGCACGGGAGACTGATAGAGAATTTCGAGGGCCGCCGTATTTTCCGGATTGCCCGCGAGGCGATTGGCGGCGCGAAGACTGAGCGCGTCGAGCGCACCCGAAACCGGCACACCGACATCCTGGTAACCGAACCGGCCAAGGTCCTGGATCGTGGTGTAAAGGCCGGGTGCGACGACGCTGAGCGAGGCGTTCACGCAACCATCCTCTCGTGCGGGACCTCATATCGCCCATCTGCCACGGCGGCACGGATCGCCGCATAGTCGTCCTCGCCGATCGGATCGAACTTGACGGCATCGCCGGGTGCAAAGAGTGCGGGTCGGGTCGAGGCGAGGTCGAACATGACGATCGGCGTCGTCCCGATGAGATGCCAGCCGCCCGGGCTTTCGATCGGATAGATGGCGGTCATCGCCATCGCGATGGCGACCGAGCCCGCCGGCACGCGCAAGCGCGGATCGACCTGCCGTGGCAACGCGAGACGCTCGGGCAAGTCGCCCATATAGGGAAATCCCGGCAAGAAGCCGATCATGTAAACGTGGTATTGAGTACGCGAATGAAGCTCGACGACTTCCGCCGTCGTGAGATTCGTCCGCTCGGCGACGGTGGCGAGATCGGGGGCGTAATCGCCTTCGTAGCAGACCGGGACCCGCCAGAGCCGCTGGCGCTGCTCGAGCCGCCCCGCCGCATCGAGAAGGGTGCCGATTGCGTCGACCAGTGTTGCGGAACTCGTTTGCAAGGGGTCGTAATGGACCATGAGCGAGCGAAATGTCGGGACTGTCTCGATCACGCCGGTGAGGCCTGAGGTGCGTATCCGCATGCTCAGGCGCAGGACCCGCTCGCTGACGCCGCGGTCGATTTGCGAGCCGAACTCGACGACGATGGCGCTATCGCCGGAAGGCAGAAACTTGACCGTCAACGTCCTGCACCCGATCCCGCAAGGCCCTGGCCGAGCGGCCTTGGCGACCGACGAACCAGTTGATTCGCCAAGAAGGCCTATCTTATTATCGTCTCAATGTTGGTACCACATGGGGCGGAAAAAAACCAGCGCCCGCTCCACCGACCCATGTGAGCGATGGGCGGCGGTCAGCGAGGCCGGGCAGCCCAACGAAGCGGCGAGGAAGGATCGAGCGATGGCCAAAGAAGTCAATCTGAACGCGGACATGGGCGAAGGCTTCGGCGCCTACAAGATCGGGAACGACGATGCCCTTCTCGACATCATCGGCTCCGCCAGCATTGCCTGCGGCTTCCACGCGGGCGACCCCAACACCATGCACCATCTGGTGACCCAGGCCAAGGCGAAGGGCGTGAGTGTCGGCGCCCATCCGGGCTTCAACGACCTCTGGGGTTTCGGTCGTCGGCGCATCGACATGTCCGTTCGCGACCTCGAATACATGGTCGCCTACCAAATCGGCGCACTCCAGGGCTTGGCCGCCTACGCCGGCACCAAGGTCACGCATCTCAAAGCGCACGGTGCACTCAACAACATGGCCGCGGAGAACCTGGAAATCTCGCTCGCGATCGGGCGCGCCATCAAGACGGTCGACCCGGCCATCATCTACGTGGCCCTCGCGGGTTCGCAAATGGAGGCGGCTGCCGTTAAACTCGGGCTTCGCCTCGCGCGCGAGGGGTTCTGCGACCGGCTCTATGACGACGACGGCAATCTTACCTCGCGGAAGATCGCGGGTGCGGTGCTGCACGACGCAGAAGAAATAAAGAATCGGGTCGTTCAAATGGTGCTCAACGACGAAATCGTGTCGCGCAACGGCAAACGCCTGCCGCGCAAAATCGACACACTCTGCGTGCACGGGGACGAGCCGAGTGCGGTCGAGGCGGCGCGCGCCGTGCGCAAGGGCCTCGAGGCCGCGGGCGTGCGGGTCATTCCGCTCACGGAGATGAGACTTACTTAGTGTGGCGAATCCGAAATCTGCCACACTAGGGTTGACCTCCGCCGCTCGGGCGGCGTGCCGTCGCCTTCATAAGGGATGCGCGGGAAAGGAGGCGGCACGATGAATGGAAAACGTCCGATTTTGTCGATCATCGGCGGTACGGGGACGCTCGGCACCGGGCTTGCGATGCGCTGGAGTGCAGCCGGATATCCGGTGATCCTGGGCTCCCGTTCCGCCGAGAAGGCGGATGCGGCGGCAAAGGCGATTCGCGTGAGCCCAGGTACGGCTTCCGTCCGCGGCATGGACAATGTCTCGGCGGCGAAGGCGGGCGAAATCGTCGTCGTCACCGTCCCTTATGCAAATCATGAGACGATCTTGCGGGAAATCCGCGATGCGGTCGCGGGAAAGATCGTGGTCGATGCCACGGTTCCCCTCGTTCCGCCCAAAGTCGCGACGGTTCAGCTTCCGCCAGAAGGATCGGCCGCGCGCGCTGCACAAGCCTTGCTCGGTGACGGTGTCCATGTCGTCGCGGCCTTCCAGAACGTGGCGGGACACAAACTTCAGTCGCCGCAGAGCATCGATTGCGATGTGCT
The DNA here is from genome assembly GCA_035625915.1 of Alphaproteobacteria bacterium. NCBI lineage: Bacteria > Pseudomonadati > Pseudomonadota > Alphaproteobacteria > Alphaproteobacteria bacterium. The sequence goes on from DASPOR010000205.1 coordinate 38,772, forward strand.
GGTTTGTTCCAACGATCGCGCTGCCCGCGAATCGGTCATCGCCCTTGCCGGTGCGGCCGGCCTCCGCGGCATCGACGCGGGACCGCTTGCGAACGCGGTCGCGGCCGAAGCACTCACCTCGATCCTTATCGGAATCAATCGGCGCTACAAGGTCGACGGTGCTGGCATTCGGATAACCGGCGACCTCGTCGCCTCGGCGGGCTAGATCATGACCGGCTCGGCTCGAATCCTATCCTGCAGCCGGCCGAGTGTTTGCACGCCGTGGGTTGGGGCGATCGAGCCCTATCCGGTCCAACGCTAGCGGCCGCACGTCTCGATGGCCACGAGCACGGTCACCCTCTCTGCACTCTCGGACATTCCGCTCGTTGAGCCGGGTGACGATCTCGGCGCCATACTGATTGGGGCGATCGAAGGTGGAGGGTATTGCCTGCATGATCGGGACGTGTTGGTGATCGCGCAGAAGATCGTATCGAAGGCGGAGAACCGCTATGTCGACCTCGCCGACGTGGCCCCCTCCCCGCGTGCGGTCGAGCTTGCTTCGGCGGTGAAGAAGGATCCGCGCCTGGTCGAAGTGATTCTCTCGGAGTCGACCGAAGTCGTCCGCCATCGAGGCGAGGTGCTGATCGTCGCTCATCGGCTCGGCTTCGTCATGGCGAACGCCGGCGTCGATCAATCCAATATCGAGCATCCCGGCGGGAGGGATCGGGTGTTGCTCCTGCCTAAGGACCCCGACGGGTCCTGTTCTGTGATGAAGAACCGCCTCGATGCGCATTTTGGCGTCGAGATCGGGGTCGTGATCAACGACAGCTTCGGGCGCGCGTGGCGCAATGGCGTCGTCGGCGTGGCACTCGGTGCTGCGGGGCTTCCTGCGATCGTCGACATGGTGGGCGAGCCGGATCTTTTCGGACGGCGGATGCGGGTGACGCAAATCGCCTTGGCGGACGAGGTCGCGTCGGCGGCCTCGCTCTTGATGGGACAGGCGGCGGAAGGCCGGCCGGCGGTCCTCGTGCGCGGTCTCGATTGGGGCGCGCGGCGCGCCATCGCGGCGCGCGAGCTCGTTCGACCCAAGGAACTCGATCTTTTTCGTTGAACGGCAACAAGGGGCCTCGATGTCGTGAGTAGTTGTCGTGAATAAAGGGCCGAAAGACGTCTTCCCCGATACGTCCGGCAAGGTGCTTGCACTTTGCGGCGGCGTTGGCGGGGCCAAATTGGCGCTCGGGCTCCATCGCATATTGCCGCCGGAAAGCCTCGCGATCGTCGCGAACACCGGGGACGATTTCGAGCATCTCGGCCTTCACGTTTCGCCCGATCTCGATACCGTCCTCTATACGCTTGCCGGGTTGAACAATCCCGAGACGGGTTGGGGCCGTGCGAACGAGACCTGGACGTTCATGGAGGCGCTCAGCACACTTGGCGGCGAGTCGTGGTTCATGCTGGGCGATGGGGATCTTGCAATCCATGTCGAGCGCACACGCAGGCTCCGGGCGGGTGAGACGCTGACGGAGGTAACGCGCGATTTCGCATCTCGCCTTGGGCTCAACACGGCACTTCTTCCCATGAGCGACGATCCCGTGCGCACGCTCGTCCGCACCGACGAAGGGGTACTGGAATTCCAGCGCTACTTCGTCCAACTGCGCTGCGCACCCATTGCGCGAGGCTTCATCTACGAGGGTGCTGCCCAGGCAGCACCCAATCCTGCCTTGATGGCGATGCTCGGCGCACCCGATCTTGCGATGGTGGTGATCTGCCCCTCGAATCCCTATTTGAGCGTCGATCCGATCCTGGCCCTGCCGGGCGTTCGCGATGCGCTCGCCACTTGTGCGGCACCCGTCGTCGCAGTGTCGCCGATCGTCGCCGGGCAGGCGGTGAAGGGGCCGGCCGCCAAGATCATGGCCGAACTCGGCGTGCCGCGAACGCAATCCGCCATCGCCCGGCATTATGAGGGCTTGATCGACGGCCTCGTGGTCGACGAGACCGATGTGGCGGAAAGTCGCGATCTGGCGCTCCCCGTCGAGGTGACGCATACTCTCATGAAATCTCTCGATGACCGCATGGCGTTGGCGCAGCACCTCATCTCGTTTGCCGCACGGCTCAGGAATTCCGGCAACAGAAGGCGACCCACAGGGCGCCAGCGCGCGGGAAGAGGTGGCGCATGAGCGTTCCCGGCATTTGGGCCGTGGTTCCGGCCAAGGATCTGGCGCAGGCAAAGCGGCGGCTCGCCGGTGTGTTGAGTGCCGCAGAGCGCCAAGGCTTCGCACGCGCCATGTTCGAGGACGTGCTCGACGCACTCGTTCGCGCGCCGAACCTCGCGGGCGGCCTCGTCGTGACGCGCGATGCAGCGCTTGCGGCCCTGGCGCGTGGCTACGGGCTGCGAGTCATCGCGGATTTGCGACATGAGGGACCGAACGGGGCGATCGCACTTGCGGCGAAGACGCTCGCGGCCCAAGGGGCCGCGGGTATGATTGCGATCCCCGCCGACGTGCCGCTCGTGAGTGCGGAGGATATCGCCAGTATCCTCGCCGGCATTTCGAAAGGGCCGTCGGTGACACTCGCACCCGCATTCGCGGACATGGGTACGAATGGAATTGCACTCGCACCACCCGATGCAATTCCACCCTGCTTCGGTCCGCAAAGCTTCTTTCGCCATCAGGAAGTAGCGTTGAAACGTGGCATCGAGCCGCATGTTCTGCGGCTCCCCAACCTCGGGCTCGATGTCGACCGGCCTGGAGACCTCGCGCGATTCATCGCTCGGCCGTCGGCGACACGGAGCTATCGCTGCCTGGAGGCAAGCGGGGCGCTCGCGCGCTTGCGCCACGCGCTATCGATGTCGCCTGACGAAAACGCCAGTCGCGGCGCGCTCCAGCCGCGCGAAGGGAACGGTTAGAATGTCAGAGCCAGTGCCGAGCCTCCTTCGGAAGGCAATGGACGGCGGCCGATTGAGCGAGGCGGAGTCGCTCTCGCTTGCGGGGTGTGAGGACCTTTCGGCCCTAATGCGCGCCGCGGCAGCCCTTCGCGACGCCGGCCACGGCCGAAACGTCAGTTACTCCCGCAAGGTATTCATTCCCCTCACCCAGCTCTGTCGCGACGTTTGCCACTATTGCACGTTTGCGCATCCGCCGCGCCGGGGGGAACGTGCCTACATGACGCAGAAGGAAGTGCTCGCCGTCGCAAGGGCCGGTGCGACCGCCGGGTGCAAGGAAGCGCTCTTCACCCTCGGCGACAAGCCGGAACTTCGCTACGCCATCGCACGCGAGGAACTCGAGGCACTCGGCCATCCCAGCACGATTGCCTACCTCACCGCCACGGCGAAGCTCGTCTTCGAGGAAACCGGGCTTCTGCCCCACGTCAATCCAGGGGTCCTTACCGCCGACGACATCGTGGCCCTTCGGGCCGTCTCGGTGTCCCAGGGCCTCATGCTGGAAAGCAGCGCTGAACGCCTTAGCGCGCGAGGCGGGCCGCATTTCGGCTCGCCCGACAAGCATCCCGCCTTGAGGCTGGAGACGATCCGCCTCGCCGGCGAATATGCCGTACCCTTTACATCGGGACTCCTGATCGGCATCGGCGAGACGCGCCGGGAGCGCATTGAATCCCTTTTGGCGTTGCGCGCCGCCCACGAACGCCACGGCCATATTCAAGAAGTGATCGTCCAGAACTTCCGCGCCAAGCCCGACACGATCATGGCCGATGCCGAAGATGCGAGCCTCGACGAGCATCTTTGGACGATCGCGATCGCCCGCCTCGTGCTTGGAGCGGCCATGAACATCCAGGCCCCACCCAATTTGAGGCCAGGCGCGCTCGAACCGCTGATTGCCGCAGGCATCAACGACTGGGGTGGGGTCTCGCCGGTAACGCCCGATCACGTCAATCCCGAGGCGCCCTGGCCGCATCTCGAGGCACTCGAGCGCGCGACGAACGAGGCGGGCAAGGAGCTCGTCGAGCGGCTTGCGATTTATCCGGACTATGCGCGAGCGCCGCAGCACTGGGTCGATCAAGGGCTCGCGGCTTCCGTCTTGCGCAACATCGACGGCGAGGGGTTCGCGCGCGTGGGGCCTTGGTCGCCGGGTGCGGACGAGCGTGTTCCCGAAAAAGACATGGCGCTCATCGCAGCGTCCAAGCCTGCGACGATCGAGCACGGCCTCATGAGGACACTGGCCCAGGCGGAGCGCGGCGAGGCGCTTTCAGAGCAAGAGATAACGCGCCTTTTCAGGGTGCGCGGTGCCGAATTCGGTGCGGTCTGCGCTGCCGCCGACGAGCTTCGTGCGAACGTCAATGGCGATCGCGTAAGCTACGTCGTCAATCGGAACATCAACTACACGAACGTCTGTTATTTCCGCTGTCAATTCTGCGCCTTCTCGAAGGGCAAGCTGAGCGAGAACCTGCGCGGCCGGCCGTATGACCTCGCACTCGAGGAGATCGAGCGGCGCACGCGCGAGGCATGGGCGCGCGGGGCGAGCGAGGTCTGCATGCAGGGCGGCATTCATCCCGAATACACGGGTGCGACCTATCTCGATATTTGCCGCGCGGTCAAAAGGGCGGCCCCGGATATCCACGTGCACGCCTTCACCGCCCTCGAGGTCTGGCAGGGCGCCCGCACGCTCGGCATGACCGTCTCCGATTTTCTTGCCGAGCTTAGCGATGCGGGGCTCGACACCCTGCCCGGTACGGCCGCCGAGATCCTCGACGACGAAGTACGAAGGACGATCTGCCCCGACAAGATCGATACCGCCCAATGGCTGGAAGTCATGGAAGCCGCCCACGGCATCGGTCTGCGCAGCACGGCGACCGTCATGTTCGGCCATGTCGAGCGCTACGAGCATTGGGCGCGGCATCTCCTCAGGGTGCGCGAGCTTCAGGCACGCACGGGCGGATTCACCGAGTTCGTACCCCTGCCGTTCGTGCACATGGAAGCGCCGATCTATCTCAAAGGGCGCGCGCGGCGGGGGCCGAGCTTCCGCGAGGCCGTGCTGATGCATGCCGTGGCCAGGCTCGCCCTAAATCCCCATGTGCCGAACATTCAGGCGTCCTGGGTCAAGATGGGGCCGCGCGGGGTGGAGGCGTGCCTCAAAGCCGGCGCCAACGATCTCGGCGGCACTCTCATGAACGAAACGATCACCCGTGCGGCAGGTGCGGTGCACGGCCAGGAAATGTCGCCCGCGTCCATGGAAGCGGCGATCCTGCGGCTCGGCCGTGTGCCTGTCCAGCGCACGACCCTCTATGGGAAGGCGACGGCAGAGCGTCGGTGCACATCCTTTGCCGCGGCCCCGCTCGCGGAAATCGTCAACACCCCGGCACGGCGCTACGACCGCGTTCAACCGACGGGATAAACCTTCACCTTCGACCGCCCGCAGTACCTCGCACGCATACGCTCGGACTATCGCGTGGCCGAAAAAGGCGGCCGGTTGAGTCGGTGGCGGCCGCACGTCATCGCTTGAGGCGCGGAATGATTTCCTTGGCGATGATCTCGACCTGGTCCGAGCGATACTGGTAGGGCACGAAGATGAGCTTCTGCACGCCCACCTTGAGATGGGCCTGGAGCTGCGCCACGCATTCGTCGACCGTCCCCATGATTGCGGAGTCCTTGGTCGACTCGCTCCACGCCGCATAGTCCCACTCCTTCGAGAGCCATTCGTTCATCGGCCCTTCGACCGCACTGCGGGACTTGCCGACCATGATCGGCAGTTGGTTGCCATTGAGAAGAGTTCCCGGGTCCTTCCCGGCGTCGGCTGCAAAAGCGCAAACCTTGCTCCACGACTTGGTGAAGCTCTCCGGCGTGTAGAAATAGGTCAACCAGCCATCGCCCGTCACACCCGCACGCTTCAGGACCCGATCGACATAACCGCCGATGAGGATCGGCGGGCGAGGGCGCTGATAGGGCTTCGGGAACATCACCGCACCACGCATGTGATAGGGCGGGTAATCGCCGACCACGAGGTCCTCCGTCCAGAGGCGCGTCATGATCTCGAGGTTTTCGTCCATGATCTTGCCGCGCTTCTCGAAGGGAACGCCGATCGAATCGAATTCGCGCTTGTACCAGCCGGACGCCATGCCGAGCAGAAGTCGTCCGCGCGAAAGCTGGTCCATGCTCGAGAGCTGCTTGGCGAGCACGAGCGGGTTGCGCAGCGGCAGCACGAGTATCCCAGTGCCGAGCTTGATTCTTTTCGTGCGCGCCGCGACCGCGGTGAGAAGCGAAAGCGAATCGATGATCGGAAAATGCGGGTCGACGCCAAGCAGGATGTGATCCCAGACCCAGAGTGAGTCGAAGCCAAGTTCCTCCATCCGCACCCCGTAGTCGACGAGTTCCTGTGCGTCGGGCAGTTGGGGGAACGCGGTGAAGTTCCGCATCGCGATTCCAAATGTGTTCGAAAGTCCGGCCATGGTTTTTTCCTGCTGAGGGTCGAAGTCGAGATGCGGTGCCGATTGCGGCGGCGGTCGGGGTTCAGGCAATATAGAGCTTGTCGGGATCGAGATTGCGCAGCACGGCAAGCTCCCGATCGCTCGGCGCCTCGGTGACGGTGAGATTGCGGCTCACGAGAAGGTCGAAGCCCGTGTTGTCCCGAACCTCTTCCACACTCGCGCCGGGGTGCAGTGCGAGCACCTCCATGCACTTGGTCTTGTCGTCGAAACCCATCACGGCCAAGTCGGTGACGACACGGTACATGCCGCCGGCGAGGAGGCCGGACTGGCGCCGGCTGGCACCACCGCGGATAAATCCGGGGCTCGTGATGAAATCGACTTTCTCGACGAAGCGGCGCTTCTCGTGCTTCATCGCCACGATCATCTGGGTCAGGCTGGAGATGTCATTGCCCCCGCCCGTGCCGGGCAGCCTTGTCGTCGGATTTTCCGCGTCACCAATGAAGGAGCTGTTGAGGTTGCCGTGCCGGTCGATCTGAGCACCGCCCATGAAGCCGATATCGACGTAGCCGCGCTGGAGGAGGAGGAGCACATCGGTGCTGCTCAGCACCATGTTGGCGCGGCGCGTGCATCGCTGCTCATTGGTCGAGGGTGGGAGCTGTCCCGGCTCGACGAAGGCGCCGATGGTGCCGCCCTCGAAGAGGATCGTGAGCCCCGGCCCATGAAGGCGCTGGGCGAGCGTTGCCGCGAGGAGCGGAATGCCGACACCCGCGAAGACGACCTGTCCGTCCTTGAGCAAGCGGCCCGCCATCACCGCAAGAAGCTCGCTTGCCGTGTAGTCGCACGCCTTCGGTATGGTCATGGTTTCAATCGTCATAGATACGCCTCCCGCGGCGGGCCGCATCGAGGGCCTGATCGATACCGAGAAGATCGAGATACCCGGTCCAATCTTTCGGGCCATAAACGTAACGGTCGAGATAGGTCTTCATGCCCTTTTCGGGGTCCTTGCGGATCAGCTCCGCGTACATGTCGAGATGTTTGAAGAACGGCTCGTAGACGCCATAGCATTCGTGCGGCGCACACCCGAAGGGTACCTCGACCACCGCTTCGACGGCGAGAAAGGGAATCTTCGTCCGGTCGGGCGCCCGTCGGATTTGGTCGTTGGACACGATGCGCTCCGTTGTCAGGATGACGCGATTCGCGGCCATGGCGAGATCGATATCCATGAACTGAAGCCCATCCATCTGCGCGTTGCCGTAGGCGTCGCAACGCTGGACGTGGATCAGGGCGACGTCGGGATTGAGGGCGGGCACGAGCACGAGCTTCTCGCCGGTGAACGGACAATCGATTTCCTTTGCCTCCGGCAGGCGGCCGATGACGTCCGAACCCAACATCGAGCGCATCGGCAAAAACGGCACACCCATCGCACCGGCGCGGAAACGCATTCCAACGGCCATGTGACTCCACTCCTCGAAGCGCGCGCGCTTCGATTCCGTGTATTGGCGCATGACCTTCGATACGCCCCAGACGATTCCCTGGCTGAACCAGCTCGTCAGCACGTGCGCAGAGACGCCCGAGCCGAAAAGCAGCTCGCCCTCGCTCGACATGATGCTGCGCGAACACGAAAGCCCTTTGCGCCCAGCCCGGATGAGCGCCCAGATCATCGCCATGGGCGTGCGCGAAAGCGTGCTGCCACCGATGCCGACCTTTTCCCCGTCCTTGACGAGCCGAGCGGCCTCCTCGAGGGACGTCACCTTTTCGTGCAGGCTTCGGTCGCGCTCGGCGGTCCGTCGCCGCAGCTCCAAATACGCCTCTGTCAATCCTATCCTCCGTTCATCCGCCGTGGCGCACCCTCGGCGCCGGCTGTGTCGGCGAAGGCTCCCCTAGCCGGGGCGGTTCAGGCCGGTGCGTGCGTTGAATTCTTCAATCAGCCGGTCCCACCCCGCAACCGCACTTTGAAGCCCGCGCCAGAACCCTTGGTCCCGACGCCGATCGAATGCGTCGAGCGGCACGCCCTGCTGCTCCACCCACGTGTAATAGCCTAGATTGTAAATGCGATTCCGGTCGATTTCCGTGAGCTCGATCGTGTGGTCGACGCTAACGCCCTCGAGGTGCGCGCCCAGGACCTGGCCCGCGGCGACCTCATCGAAACCGCGAGGATAGTGCGCCGATTCGTATTTGCGGGCCTCGCTCGCGTACATCGCGGCGCTGTCGGTCGCCACTGTCACGATCGCGTCGCCGGCACCCAAGCCGAGATGCTTCGCGATCTTGATTGCCGCAAGCACGTTCGCGATGCTCGAGAGGCCTAGGCCGTCGAGACGGTCGATCAGTGCGGGATCGAGCTTGCGACGCGCCGAAAGGAAACGCCGCCCGACCTCGCTGTTGAAGAGGAGATTGAGCGAATCGGTGCTCCGGTCGGAAATGCCGATCACGAGGTCGGTATTCATCACATTGTGGATGAAGGGAATGTGCTTGTCGCCGATGCCTTGGATGTTGTGCTCGCCATAGCCGTTATAGAGCATGGTCGGACATTCGACGGCCTCGACGGCGGCGATCTTGGTGCCATAGGCATTCTTGAGATAATCGCCGGCGCCGAGGGTGCCCGCCGAGCCGGAGGCGGCGACGAAGGCGCTCAGGCGCAATTTGGGATCGCGGTTGCGCATATCCTCGAAAACCGTGCGCAATGCCGGCCCGGTGCAGACATAATGCGCGAGGTAGTTCCCGAACTCGGAGAATTGGTTGAGGATGACGTTGGCTCTGTCCTGCGCAAGCTCCGCGCACTTGTCGTAGATTTCCTTGACGTTGCTTTCCGTCCCTGGCGTGCGGACGATATCCTCGGGCTTGCTCACCCAGCGCTTGAGCCAGTCGAACCGCTCCTGGCTCATGCCAGCAGGCAGCACGGCTACCCCACGGCAGCCGAGGATACGCGAGATCGCAACCCCGCCGCGGCAATAGTTTCCAGTCGACGGCCACACGGCCTTCTGATGCTCGGGGTCGAATTGCCCCGTCACGAGCTTCGGCGCGAGGCAGCCATAGGCCGCAAGCACCTTGTGGGCGCCGATCATGGGGAAGTAGCGCCCAAGGGCGACGAGGATGCGCGCTTTCACGCCGGTCAGCGCGTCCGGAAGCTCGAGATAGCTCGGCACTTTCCCTTGCCCGGCGCGGCGCTCGTCATTGTACCAGTGCACGCGGAAGAGGTTGGCGGCGTGCGGCGCATCCGGGTCGACCCCTCCGAGCTCGGAGACGATCGAGCCCGGGATCCGCGACGGATCGCCAAGCTCCGAGAAGGTCGGCAGCACAACCCGCGCCGCACGCAGGTGGCGCACTGCGCGCTCATGAACGCCGCGATCGAGCACCTCGGTCGCAAGCTCGGTCCATTTCTTCAAGTCGTTCGATTGCAGCGCCACGCGTCGCCCTTCCTGCGGTCGACGGCACTCGGCCGAAGTCGACCTATCGTATTATCGTCCTATTTTTAATACCATAGCGGTGCGAAACCCCTCAACTGCTTTCCTGCGCCCGCCCCTGCCGTGCTAGTGTGGCGAGGCAAAACGGCGGGGGTGCGGACTGCATTGGCAATCCCATCCTGCGGCCGCAACGCCCCTTCCGAAAACTCTCTCGAGGAGCATACGACGATGGCAGCGATACCCGACAAGTATCTCGATCTGCTGCGGCAAAAGAAGGCATTCGCCAATCTCGCCACGGTGATGCCGGACGGTTCACCCCAGGTAACGCCGGTCTGGTTCGACTACGATCACGGCGTCATCCGCGTGAACACGGCGAAGGGACGGGTGAAGGCGCGCAACATGAAGGAAGGGTCGGCCGTGGCGCTGGCGATCATGGACCCAGACAATCCCTACCGCCACATCCAAGTCCGCGGGCGCGTGAAGCGGATGACCGAAGAGGGTGCCAGCAAGCACATCGACTCGCTCGCGAAGAAGTACCTCGGTCAGGATAAATATCCCTACGCGCAACCCGGCGAAGTTCGGATCATGTATGAAATCGAGCCCATGTCGGCCTCGGTGATGGGCTGACACGGGACCTCTCCTGGAGCCGGGTCCCGTGCTCGCTCAAGGTTGGGGCCGCGAGCCGGCATCTTTTAGAGGGGTCAGCCGGGATTCGCCTGACCGTGAGGCGGGGTGCTGCGCACATAGAACCTGTGGTGGCCGATCTCGGCCGTAAGCGCCTTGTCGGCTACCCAGGAAGGCCGGGCGCTCGCCGCGTGAAAGTCGGTCGCACCCCCCGTCGGGTCCTCAGTCAAGCCCGAGAGTGCGAGTCGGGCGATCATGGCCGCAAGGGACCAGGCGTCGTCGTCGAAGGGGGCCGCCTTTTTGCCCTTGCGATGGCCTGTCCAGGAGAACGCGTTTCTTTGATAGACGACATCGCAGATCGTCCGCGCGAACCCGTGTGCGCGGGATCGGTTGAGGGTTACGTGGGCGACGGCAAGCTGACCCTCCGGAGCCTCGCCGCGCGCTTCGTAGTATATATTCATAGTAAGGCAATGAAGCTCAACCCTGTCGACCGTGACGACCGGCCACGTCGGCAACGGTGGCGTGCGGTCCTCGGGCGCATAGGATGACACGGCCTCGTGCGATGGAATCGTCGCGAGGAGGGAGATGCAAAACGCCAGCGCGCTGAGGGGCCATCGCATGTGGACCGCCTCCAAATTTGCTGCGACATCTTTCAAAAAAACCGATCGCAATCACGTCGGGTCCGCCCCCTTGAGGGCGAGGCCGCAAACAATCCCCGGATGTGCATTGCGCGGGTCCGGGCCGAATTTCGCCGATGCTTCCTACCGTGCATCGCTCAATCCGGCCGTCCGCGGCGGATAGCCGCGCCTTCTCGGCCTCCGACAGCATCCTGGGCGCGCATCGAATTAACTTATATTCGGGCAAGGATTGTGCCAGGGAAGGCACCGGAGCAACGCATTGAGAAGGCCGCGAAAAAGAAGTGTGCATCGCGGCGAAAGGTTGCGTCGGTGGAGCGCTGGGTTTCAACGCTGAAACATCGCGCGGCAAGCAGCGGAACGCGAGGTAGTTAATCAATAGCCGGCTATCTATTATCGATCTCCGCTACGGCGCCCGCGACGCGTGCCCGAGCGCACCGGCCGGCCCTGTGAAATGGTTAACACCGCCGGGGCCGCCAACCGTGCTACGGATAATGGGCGAGGGGTACGACCATGGCATACGGCACAGCCAAACGCACGTACAGGCTCCATTATTCGCAGCGATTCGAGTCCGATTTCCGGCGCCACGGATTGCCGCGCGTGCAGAGACGCCGGCACTTTCGTCTCGGGAGCGCGCACCCGGCGCCAACCGGCAACGATCGGCTAACCCCCGCGGCACTCAAGAGAAGTCATGCGGTCCCGTCGACGACAGTGGTGCTGCCGCCGGACGCACCGGCCGTAGAACGTCCGCTGGAGACAGCGGCCATATCGCACGTTGCGGCAAGATCACCCGCATCCGACGCGTTCGGAGACCGCGATCGCGCGGCCGGCACGTGGCCGAGTGCCTGGGCAGTCGCGGCCGCACTGTTGCTCGCACTCGTCCTGGTGTCGTCGCTTTCGACGACGAAGTCATCGCTCACGCAAAACGACATCGCGCGCGCCGCCCATCATATGCCGCGCGATCACGGGACCGAGCACCGATTGTAGAGCGAGGTCGGCTCAAGTCGAATAGGCTAAGGCAGCCGACCCCACCCTGGCGGCCATAATCGGCGTCTACACGACGCGGCACGTGCGATGCGCGCACGTTGCGGCGGTGGCAGTCCCCTCGGACGTCCTTATCGAATGCGCGGGAGAACTGTCACTTCATTTCAGAGCAGGACAATCCGAAGCCTTCGAGCTTGGTGCGGAATTGTTGCGCCTCCGCCTCGCATTGATCGATATGGGATTGATAGTGCCAGAGCTCCTTGCCAAGCCCCGACTCCGATGCCGACTTCTTGTAGTAGACGCTGCATTGGGCGGGTCCCGCCTTCGAATACTCGACCGTGACCGTGCGGACATCACCGTCCCTTTGGCATTGATAAGACTTGTCGTCCTGCGCGTAAGCGGCCCCCGACACACACGCCGCCGCAATGGCAGCGATCAAAAGATGCTTCACAACCGGCCTCCGTTTTTCTAGCCTGCCTCCCGAAGATCGACGCACCTCCACCCACGCGCTCGCGACCCTGTGTCACGCCAGTCATGATGCCTCGACCATTGCATCCGTAGGGCTAAACGGCGGCCAAAATCTTGTCCAGTGAAATAAATCCTGCAGCCGCATATATAATTTATAAGTAATAAATCATTCATTACATAATTTTTTACTAATACAAAAGCTCTAGCAACACCGCCGAATGCGCGTCAAGGATTGCGCTCCGAACTAAACGTCGGAGCCCACGCGCCGCGATCGGCTGTACGAGATTGTCCGGCCTATTCGGCAATGACGGCGGCCGGCCGCATCTCCGGCTGAGGTCTCGCCAGGAGTGACGCCACGAGGCTGCACGCCGCGGCGAATGACAGCCACACGCCTGGCATCGCCGGATTTTTCGTCACATGGATCAGCAACGTGCTGACATAAGGCGTAAAGCCGCCGAAGAGTGCCGTGGCAAGGCTGAAGGCGAGCGAAAAGCCCGCCGTTCGCACATGCGCGGGCATGATCTCCGTGAGATAAGCGACCATGGCCCCGTTATAGCTGCCGAAGAGGAACGAAAACCAAAGCAGGACCGCGAGCAATCGTGAAAAGGAAGGTTCGGCAACCAGCCAGGTCATCACTGGGTAGGCGGTCACGAGGGCGAGCACCGTGCAAGAGATCAGGAGCGGCCGGCGCCCGACCTTGTCGGAGGCCGCACCCATGATCGGAAGCCACATGAAGTTCGAAAGTCCCACGCACAACGTGACGATAAGGCTATCGTTTGCCGTGAGGTGCAGCACATTTCGACCGAACGTCGGCGTATAGGCCGTGATCATGTAGAAGGTGACCGTGGTCATCATCACCATCATCATGCCGATGATCACAATCCCCCAATTCTCGGCGAGCGAGACAAGGATTTCCGATATTGTCGGGCGGTGCTTGCGCGCGAGAAACTCATCGGTTTCCTTGAGCGAGCGCCTAAGCATGAAAATGAGCGGGACGATCATGCACCCGATGAGGAGCGGAATGCGCCAGCCCCACGCGTCCATCGTTTCCGGAGGAAGGGCGGTGCTCAGGATGACGCCGACCAAGGCCGCGAACATGACGGCGACCTGCTGGCTCCCCGATTGCCAGCTCGTATAAAAACCCTTTCGGCCGGGTGTCGCGATCTCGGCCAAGTAAACGGATACGCCGCCGAGTTCCATGCCCGCGGAGAAGCCTTGGATCAGACGACCGATCACCACCAGGATCGGTGCTGCGAGTCCGATCGTCTCATAACCCGGCATGCAAGCGATCGAAACGATGCCGATCGACATCAGGCTCAACGTGAGAATGAGGCCGGCGCGCCGCCCGTGGTGATCGGAATAGGCGCCGAGCACGATGGCGCCGAGCGGCCTCATCAGAAATCCCACGCCGAATGTCATGAACGCCGACATCAGCGAGGAATATTCGCTGTCGCTCGGGAAGAACGTGCGGCCGATGGCGGTGGCGTAATAGCCGAAGATGAAGAAGTCGTACATTTCGAGGAAGTTGCCGCTCGCAACGCGGATCACGGCCAAGATCTTCGACTTCCGGCTCTCTCCAGCACTCATGACGCCTCCCGATCGGTCATGTAATTTTTTTGACTCTTGGGGCCATTGAGGAACCAACCGAGTACGTTGTCAATCGCCCCGATTCTGCGGTACATGCCCTTTGAATCCCCCGCACCACTCGATACACTCCATGCGGGATGGCCATGAGCGAGCGCCCGCGACAACAGGGCAAGTCAGGGGACGCTTATTTCCATAGCAGAATCGAGGTACCGATGTTCAGACGAACGCTATTCGCGGTCATCGCGGGCCTAGGTCTCGCGCTTGCGCTTTCGGGTGCTGCGGCAGCACAACAAACGCCTTCGACGCCGGGTGCGAAGGTGTACTTCGTCAATCTCAAGAACGGGGCCACTGTCACGAGCCCGTTCAAGGTCGAGTTCGGCATCAAAGGCATGACGATTGCGAAAGCCGGTACTTACGAGCCGGGTACGGGCCATCATCATCTGCTGATCGATACCAAGCTGAGCAAAGCCGACCTTGCCAACCCGATCCCGAGCGACGCGCAGCATATGCATTTCGGCGGCGGGCAGACCGAAGCAACACTGACATTGCCGCCCGGCAAGCACACATTGCAGCTCGTGCTGGGCGACGGCAACCACGTCCCGTTCAAGCCGCCGGTGATGTCGAGGGTGATTACGATCACGGTCAAATGACTCGCAGTTGGCCAGGGGGCGATTGAACAAAGAGGCCGTCGGACTGCGGCCCGTGCGATCGGAAGGGGAAGGTACGGCACTCAACCACGGTGGCCGCTAACCTCCGCACCGGCATCGCGGGCCAGGCGATAGAAGAAGATCATCGATGCCAGCGAAAGCACGCCGACGATTGCGAAGGCGTATCGCAGGTCCACGGCCGCGAGCAAATCCGCGGCCGCACCGCGCTGCGCGAGGAGGCCGTGCAGCAAAACAGCACCCAACGCCACGCCCATCCCGTTCGAGAGCTGCTGCATCATGCTTGAAATGCTCGTCGCGCCGCTAAGCTTGGCAAATGGCACGTCCGCGAAGGCCAGCGTGTTCAAGCTCGTGTATTGAAGCGAGCGGAAAAATCCGCCGATCAGCAACACGATGAATATGGCGGCGGTCGGCGTAAGCGCCGTGAAGAGACTGCATGCGACGAGCGAGCACGCGCAGATGACGGCATTCACGATCAGTACGTTGCGGAAACCGAAGCGCTGCAGAATGGGCCGCGTCGACATCTTCATGGTGAACGATCCAAGAGCGCTTGCGAAAGTGAGAAGCCCGGAGGCAAACGCCGTCATGCCGAAGGCGACCTGCAACATGACCGGCAGCAGGAACGGCAGCGCACCAGCACAGACGCGAAAGATCGACCCGCCCGTGACCGAGATCGAGAATGTCGGAATCCTGAGGAGCGAGAGATCGATGAGGGGGTGGGGATGGCGGCGCGCGTGAAAAAAACTCGCACCTCCCCCCGCGCCCGCAACGCCGAGCAGGAGCCACGCGAATTCCACGTTTGCGCCCGGGTGGCCGATCTGATCGATTCCATAAGTCAGGCAGGTGAGCGAAATCCCGGTCAGCAAAAAGCCGACCCAGTCGAGCGGCCAGGTCTCGGCCGCCCGGTAGTTCTCGATCAGGAGCGTTACCAGGACCAGGCCAAGGATACCCATGGGAACGTTGAGAAAGAAAATCCAGCGCCAGGAGAAATAGGTGGTGATGAAGCCGCCGACCGGCGGGCCGAGCACGGGGCCGATGAGTGCCGGCACCGTCAAATAGGCCATGGCGCGCACAAGCTCGGATTTCTCCACACTTCGAATCATGATCAACCGGCCGACCGGCACCATCATCGCGCCCCCGCAGCCTTGCAGCACGCGGGCCGCCGCGAATTCCGCGATCCCATTGCAAAATCCGCAAAGGACCGACCCGAGCGTGAAGATCGCGATTGCGGTCCGAAAGGTAGTTCGCGCGCCGAAGCGGTCGGCGACCCAACCGCTTACCGGCACGAACACGGCGAGGCTCAGCATATAGGCGGTAATGCCAATGCTCAGATGAATGGGGCTCGTGCCGAACGAAACCGCCATTGCGGGCACGGCCGTGGTGATTACCGTGCCGTCGAGATTCTCCATGAAGAGGGCGCATGCGACGATCAGCGGGACGACCATGGGTTTCGAAAAAGCAGCGGGCATTTCATCAGTCCCGGAAAATGCAACTGGCGACCGGAAAATTGTGGGGTAAATCTCTGGCGTCGGCCGCAGCGGCTTTGGCGCCTCGCTCCATCATGGCCTTCCCATGGTCCTACGCGCCCAAAGCATAAAACAGGTGCTCGCCCGCGTTAGAGGCCGTCGGCGCGCTTTGCGCGCCTTCTTTTGCGCCACGCAAAGCGGCGGCCGGAAACGGCCGCCGGCGCGCTTTGCGCGCCTTCTTTCGCGCCACGCAAAGAGGCGGCCGGAAACGGCCACCGGC